>WQUG01000023.1 GCA_009785855.1 Actinomycetes bacterium | reverse complement strand
GCTTGAGCTTGCGGGTGTCTTCACGCACTTCGCCACCGCAGATGTGGAGGGCGACTGGGACGCCGCTCTTCAGTTGCGGCGCTTCGAGCAGGCGCTTGCGGCGATACGGACGGCTGACATCGCGATCCCGCTGGTGCATGCGGCGAACTCGGCGGCGACCGTGCTGATCCCTGAGGCGCGCTTCGATATGGTCCGCGTGGGGATCTCGCTGTATGGTCTCTACGCGAGCGAGGACACGCCGCGCCACATCGCGCTGCGCCCGGTCATGAGCGTCAAGGCACGCGCGACCTTGCTCAAGACGATCGCCACGGGCGAAGGCGTCAGCTATGGTCTGACCTGGCGCGCGCCGGTGCCGACACGCATCGCGACCCTGCCGCTGGGCTACGCCGACGGTATGCCGCGACGGCTCTCGAACCGGGCCGAGTTCCTGCTTGAGCGCGACGGGCGTCGGGTGGAGCAGGTGGGGCGCATCTGTATGGACCAGCTCATGGCAGAGATCCCCGAGAGGGCGCCTATTGAGGTAGGCGATACCTTCGTGGTCATCGGGCAGAATGAGGCCGGCGATGACGAGATCACGGTCGAGTGGTACGCGAAGGCGGCCGACTCGATCGAACACGAGATCACGATCGGCTTCGGCAACCGCCTCGAGAAGGTCTACATCAAAGGCTGATGTCAAGACAGAGCAGTGAGACAGGGGGTCAGGGACCGTGTCGCATTTTACAAGTGGGAGGCGAGGGGGTCAGTCGACCCGTCGCCTGAGCCCCCTCGCCGACTGACCTGCAAATGGGACCACGGTGCCTGTCCCCCCGGTTCCCCGGCTCCTCTGTCGCACTCTATGGCGAAGATGTGGAATAGTTCTGTCGCGCTTACGTCAGGGCTTGCAGCCCCCGGTCGGTATTAGATAATGAGAGCAACGGTTTCCACTGGAAAAGAAACGAGGGACACGGCATCATGGCTGAGCAGAACATCCAACCGGCGCCCGATCAGACACTGGCGATGCCACAGCCGGCAGTCGCGCGCAAGAAGAACCGACGGGGAGTCGTCATCGGTGTTCTCATCGGTCTGGTGATCCTGGGCGTACTCGTCGCGATCTTCTTCCTGGTCCGCAACGCGAACACTCCCTCGGCCTCCTCCTACCTGACCGCCCAGGTCCAGCAAGGCGATCTTGAGAAGACGATCTCGGGCTCCGGGCAGCTCAAGGCGGGTTCGACCGCGCAGGTCAACGCCCAGGTCTCGGGGACCGTCACGGGGCTTACGGTCAAGCTCGGCGATACGGTCACGAAGGGGCAGGTCCTGTTCACGATCGATGATAGCGGGACGCTGGCGGCGGCGGTCACGAGCGCCTCGAACAGCCTGGAGAGCGCCCAGCTCTCGCTGACCGCGGCGCAGCAGTCGCTGGCCTCTGCCGAGGCGGCATCTGTCACGACGGCGCAGGATCTGATGGCTTCGGGCAGCAGTAGTTCCAGCTCAAGCTCCGGCTCCGGCTCCAGTTCGCAGAGGAGCTCTCAACAACAGCAGCAACAGCAGCAACAGCAGCCGTCGTCGACCTCAACGCCGCTCACGCTGGCCCAGGCTCAGGCGCAGGCCGACCAGGCCAACGCCCAACGCGCCTCCCAGATCGCCTCGGCGCAGGCGCAGGTCAAGCAAGCGCAGGCGCAGGTGACCTCGGCGCAGTCCAACTACGATACGGCGGTCGCCAATCAGGGCAAGACGACGGTGACCGCACCGGCCGCCGGTGTCATCACGGCGCTGGGCGTCGCGAACGGCTCTGCGGTCTCGGGCAGCAACAACGCGAACAACAACGGTAGCGCCTCGGCCTACTCCGGGCAAGGCGGCAACAACAGCAACGCGAACAGCAGCAGCAGTAACGCGGCCTCGTCGAGTACAGCGGCCGTTGAGATCAGCGACTACTCTGCGGCCATGACCGCTGACATCAGTGTGAGCGAGTCGGATATCTCATCGGTCAAGATGGGTCAGCAGGTGCGTCTCAGCTTCACGGCCTTCCCGAGTCTTGATACCACGGGAGTGGTCACCCAGATCTCACCGACCGGTACCAGCTCCGGCAGTCTGGTCGACTTCACGGTCCAGATGACGCTGACCAAGCCTGATAAGCAACTGCGGCCGGGCATGAGCGTCACGGCCCAGATCGTGACAGCTTCTGCCGCGAACGTTCTTATGGTCCCCAACACCGCGATCGATCAGGCCTCAGACGGGAGCTATACTGTGCAGGTCGCCCGGGGCGGCAACACGAACGACCTGAATACGGTCACGATCACCATCGGCATCGCCAACGACAGCTACACGGAGGTCAAGTCCGGGCTCTCTGCCGGTGATGTCGTGATCAGCGGTACCAGCGCGGCGACCTCTACCAGCACGTCAGGCGGCGGCGGCGGTCTCTTCGGCGGCATGGGCGGCGGCGGCACAATGCGAACGTTCCGCAACGATAGCGGAGGTTCTCGCAATCCCGGCGGTGGCTCCGCAGGGCCCAGCATCCAGGGTGGCGGCCCCGCTGGCGGCTTTTAAGGTGGTGTCGTCATGACGATCGCGGTCGACCTGCGACAGGTGACGAAGACCTACGCGACCGGGGGTATCGAACTGGACGCGCTCAGCGACGTGTCGCTTTCCATCGAAGAGGGCGAGTTCATCTCGATCATGGGCCCGTCTGGTTCCGGGAAGTCGACCCTCATGAACATCATCGGTCTGCTCGACCGGCCCACGTTCGGCAACTACTGGCTGGCCGGTCAGGACACCTCGGTGTTGACCGAGCGCGAACTGGCGGCGTTTCGGGCCCGAACGATCGGTTTCGTGTTCCAGTCCTTCAACCTGCTCTCGCGCACGAGCGTGCTGAAGAACGTGGTCCTTCCCCTGGAATATACGGGCGTACCGCGCGCGCAGCGCAGGGCGCGGGCCGAGGCGGCGCTGGCCGCCGCCGGGCTCGATCCGGAGGTGTTCATGCATAAGAGCAACGAGATCTCAGGCGGGCAGATGCAGCGGGTCGCCATCGCGCGCGCATTGGTCAACGATCCGGCGATCGTCCTGGCAGACGAGCCCACTGGAAACCTCGACTCGAAGACCGGTCAGGCGGTGCTGAACATGTTCGGCGAGCTCAACCGTGCCGGCCGTACGATCATACTCATCACCCATGACCCCGCCATCGCCTGTCATGCGCAGCGCACCGTCCACCTCCTGGATGGGCGGCTCTATGAGGGCGCCGAGGTGGCGGCATGAACCTTCTCGACATCTTCTCCGAGACCTTCCGGTCGCTCGTGGCCAACAAGGGACGCACCGCGCTGACGGTCCTGGGTATCGTCGTGGGCATCGGCTCGGTCATCGCGCTGATCAGCGTGGGGCAAGGGACCCAGGCAAGCGTACAGCAGCAGATCACGGCGGCGGGCACCAACATCATGCGCATCACGAGTACGAGCTCGTCGGGCAGCGGTCTGACCGATGGCGACATGGCCGCGTTGCGCGAACTGCCCGGGGTCGATGTGGTCGCCGGGACGCGCTCGACCTCTGCGGAGATCGTCGCGAACAACGCCAGTACGAACGCGCAGATCCAGGGCATCGACGCGAACTATCTCAAAGCGGTGAATACCGAGGTCGCCCATGGCAGCTTCATCACGGCGTACCAGAACTCGATCCGGGCGCGCGCGGTCGTGCTGTCCTCGAATGCGGTCGAGAGCCTCTGGGGGGATGCGAGCTACAACCCGGTGGGACGTACTGTACAGATCGGCGGGCAGAACTTCGTGGTGACCGGGGTGCTGAGCGCGAGCAGCGGGGGCCTTGCCTCAGCTCTGTCGGGTAACGCCAGCTATATGCCGCTTTCGACCGTGACGGCCCAGTTCACCGGTAAGACCTCATATTCGGTGACCCTGTCCACGAAGACGATGGAGGATCAGACGACGGTCTCGAACCTTGCGACCTCGCTCTTGAAGTCACGTCACGGGATCCCGGCATCGAGCGATCCCGACTTCAGCGTGACGAGCATGTCTTCGCTCTTAAGCCTCACCAGCAGTATCACGAGCATCCTGACCGCGCTGCTGGCGGCCATCGCGTCGATCTCTCTGGTGGTCGGCGGCATCGGCATCATGAACATGATGCTGACAAGCGTGACCGAGCGCACGCGCGAGATCGGTCTACGCAAGGCTATCGGGGCTACGCCGGGCAACATCACCCTGCAGTTCCTGGTCGAGTCGATCGTACTGACCGGCATGGGCGGGGTGATCGGCGTGTTGCTTGGCTGGCTCGTATCGGTTATCGTGAACGCGACCGGGATCCTGACCACGCAGGTCACCGCCTTCGCGATCCTGCTCGGGGTCGGGGTCTGTATGCTGATCGGTATCGTCTTCGGGTTCTACCCGGCGCACCGCGCGGCCAAGCTTGACCCGATCGAAGCGCTGCGATACCAATAGGAGGGGGTAGCTGACAGGGGGCCAGGGACCGTGTCGCAGGAGGGGATCGGTTTGTCTTGCAGGTTTGTCGGCGAGGGGGCTCAGGCGACGGGTCGACGGACCCCCTCGCCTCCCACTTGTGCATCACCTGACTAAAGCGGTCCGGCCCCTCTCGCGCCCCCTTTGCATCCTGCTAGTAGAAAATCTAAGTGTCTAACACTTAGATATGTGTACGAATTATGATGATTTCGGCCGCAAGGCTTGCAACGAACCCCACACTCTTCCTAGAATGATATCTGCGCTGCACACTAGGTCGGCGCGTTTTGTAGTGTAAGCGAGCCGCCGACTTCGATCAGCCAGGCTCACAGTTACAGAAGGATCCTTGAAGGAGGCAACGATGAAACTCAAGCCACTGGGCGACCGCGTTATCGTCAAACAGGCCGAGGCAGAGACCCAGACGAAGTCGGGTCTGTATCTGCCGGATTCCGGCCAGGAGAAGCCGCAGCGCGGTACCGTCCTTGCAGTCGGCGACGGCGCGCTCAACGATAAGGGCGAGCGCGTGCCGGTCAACGTCAAAAAGGATGATGTGGTCATCTACAGCAAGTATGGTGGAACCGAGGTCAAGCTGGATGGCGAGGAATATGTCATCTTGAAGGAGTCCGACATCTATGCGGTCGTGACCGACTAGCCAGGAAAGGAAGATATAACTATGTCCAAAGATATCAAGTTCAACGAGGAAGCGCGCCATGGTCTGGCCGCCGGCGTCACGAAGCTCTCTGACGCGGTCAAGGTGACCCTTGGCCCCAAGGGCCGTTATGTCGTACTCGAGAAGAAGTTCGGCGCACCGACCATCACCAACGACGGTGTGACCATCGCCCGTGAGATCGATCTGGAAGACGCGGTCGAGAACATGGGAGCTCAGCTGGTCAAGGAAGTCGCGGTCAAGACCAACGACGTGGCCGGCGACGGCACCACCACGGCGACCCTGTTCGCCGAGGTCATCACGAACGAGGGCCTGCGCAACGTGACCGCTGGCGCCAATCCGCTTGCGCTGCGCCGCGGCATCGAGGCCGGCGTCGACGCGGTGGTCGAGGCCATACGGGCGAACAGCAAGCCCGTCGGTGGCAAGGACGACATCGCGCATGTCGGCACGATCTCTGCCGGCGATGAGACCATCGGCGAGAAGATCGCTGAGGCCATGGACGTCGTCGGTAAGGACGGTGTCATCACCGTCGAGGAGTCCCAGACCTTCGGCATCGACATCGACACGGTCGAGGGTATGCAGTTCGACAAGGGCTACCTCTCGCACTATATGGTGACCGACACCGATCGCATGGAGGCGGTGCTGAATGATCCGCTGATACTCATCGTGAACCAGAAGATCAGCAACATCCAGTCCATCCTGCCGCTGCTCGAGAAGGTCATGCAGGCCGGCAAGCAGCTGCTCATCATCGCAGAAGACATCGAGGGCGAGGCGCTCGCCACGCTCATCCTGAACAAGCTGCGCGGCACCTTCAACTGCGTCGCGGTCAAGGCGCCAGGCTTCGGCGATCGCCGCAAGCAGCAGCTCGAGGACATCGCGGTCGTGACCGGCGGCCAGGTCATCTTAGAGGAGCTCGGGCTGTCGCTCGAGAACGCCGAGCTGTCCATGCTCGGGACCGCCAAGACCATCAAGGTCACCAAGGATTCGACGACCATCATCGACGGTGGCGGCAAGAAGGGCGATATCGAAGCCCGCGTCAAGATCATCAAGGGCGAGATCGAGAACAGCGACAGTGACTTCGATCGCGAGAAGCTCCAGGAGCGCCTGGCGAAGCTCGCCGGCGGCGTGGCGGTCATCAAGGTCGGCGCTGCCACCGAGGTCGAGCTCAAGGAGAAGAAGCTGCGTGTCGAGGACGCCCTGCAGGCGACCCGCGCGGCCGTCGAAGAGGGCATCGTCGCTGGCGGCGGCGTGGCCTTCATCAACGCGGCTGAGGCGCTGGACGCGCTCAAGGGCCTTTCCGAGGACGAGAAGGTCGGCGTCAACATCGTGGCGCACGCCCTGAACGCGCCGCTGCGCACCATCGCTGACAACGCCGGCTTCGAAGGCTCGGTCGTGGTCGAGAAGATCAAGAGCATGAAGAAGGGCGAGGGCCTCAACGCCGCGACCGGAGAGTACGGCGACATGCTCAAGATGGGCGTCATCGATCCGGTCAAGGTCTCGCGCAGCGCGCTGCAGAACGCGGCCAGCGTGGCAAGCATGATACTCATCACCGAGGCGACCGTCGCTGATGTTCCTGAGAAGAACCCGGCGCCGGCGATGCCGGATATGGGCGGCATGGGCGGCATGATGTAA
>WQUG01000022.1 GCA_009785855.1 Actinomycetes bacterium | reverse complement strand
TAGAGCGGCAGGTATTCCGGCAACAGCGGGCGCGGACCGACGAAGGAGAGGTCGCCGCGCACGATGTTGAAGAGCTGCGGCAGCTCATCGAGGCCCACGGCGCGCAGGACGCGCCCGAGGCGCGTCAGGCGGGCGGCGTCGGTCGCGGCGGCCTGGACCGCGCTGCTCCCCTGCGCAGCGGCGCTCATCGTGCGGAACTTGTAGAGCGAGAAGAGCCGTCCGCCGCGGCCGGGGCGCTGCTGCACGAACAGCACGGGGCGCCCCTCGACAAGGAGCACGGCCGCAGCGATCAGCACCAGCAGCCAGGAGAGCAGCAGCAGCAGCGCCAGCGCGAAGACGAGGTCGCCCGCCCGCTTGACGCGCAGATAGCCCGTGCGACACGGGGCCGGGGGTGGTGTCGCACCAAAGCTGAAGTGGGACCACGGTGCCTGTCCCCCTGGTTCCCCGGCGCCCTGTCGCATTGGACGCACTCGCTATTCGACGACCGCCCCGGTCGCGAAGTCGTAGTCCTGCAGCTTGCCGCTGATGTAGTTCTCATACGCGCTCAGATCCAGGAAGCCATGTCCCGAGAGCCCGAAGAGGATCGTGCGTGCCTCGCCCGCCTCGGCAGCCGCCTTCGCTTCTGCCGCAGCGGCCGCGATCGCATGCGCCGATTCCGGCGCCGGCAACAGAGCCTCAGAGCGCGCGAACTCCAGAGCCGCCGCGAAGACGTCCTTCTGCCAGACCGACGTCGCCTCGACCTCGCCGTCATGCACCAGCTGCGAGACCAGCGGGGAGTCCCCGTGATAGCGCAGACCGCCCGCATGGATGCCGGGCGGCACGAAGTCATGACCCAAGGTGTACATCATCATCTGCGGCGTCAGCTTCGCCTCATCGCCGAAGTCATACTCGTATGCCCCAGCCGTCAGCGTCGGACAGGCCTTGGGCTCAGCCGCCAGCAGGCGCGTCTTCGTCTTGCCTTCTTTGCGGCGCAGATACCAGGGGAAGGCCAGGCCCGCGAAGTTGCTGCCGCCGCCGATGCAGGCGATGACCACGTCGGGCTCCTCGCCCGCAAGCTCCATCTGCAGGATCGCCTCCTGACCGATGATCGTCTGATGCAGGGCGACATGGTTGAGTACCGAGCCCAGGGAATAGTTCACGTCCGGATGGGTCGCGGCCACCTCGACCGCCTCAGAGATCGCCAGACCGAGTGAGCCCAGCGTATCGGGGTCTTTCGCCAGCATCGCGCGCCCGGCCTGAGTCAGCGTCGTCGGCGAGCGATGCACCTTCGCACCGAAGCACTCCATGAAGATGCGGCGATAGGGCTTCTGGTCATAGCTCACGCCCACCATGAAGACCTCGACCTCGATGCCGAGCTGGGCGCCCGCCATCGACAGCGCCGAGCCCCACTGGCCGGCGCCCGTCTCTGTCGAGAGCTTCGAGATGCCCGAGATCTTGTTGTAGTAGGCCTGCGGGATCGCCGTATTGGCCTTGTGGGATCCGGAGGCGTTGATGCCCTCGTACTTGTAGTAGATGTGGACGTTGTCCGGAAGCCCCAGGGCCTTCTCGAACTGCCGCGCGCGGTTCAGCGGCCCCGGACGATAGGTGTGCAGGACGTCGAGCACGGCTCCCGGGATGTCGAACCAGCGCTCGGTCGAGACCTCCTGCTCGATCAGCGGCGGCGGGAAGATCGCTGCGAGCGCCGCCGGATCCGCCGGTTGACCGTCCGCGCCCAGATACGGCGCAAGCGGATGGGCAAGATCTGCCTGGATGTTGTACCACTGGGTCGGCAGCGCACCGTCTTCAAGGTTGTAGCGGGAACGCTCGTGTACATAGGGAGCCATCGGGTACCTCGTTTCATCGAAGTCGTGCATTCGCACCTAATAGTGTACTGCAACGAAAGACCGGAGAAAAAGAAAGGGACTCCGCTTAATGAGGGGCGGCGGAGTCCCTTGACCAAGCTCCAGGATTAGGAGAGGCTGGAGCCTGGAAGCCTGTGCAGGCGTGTTGGCGAACCTGCACAGTGAACGGACAGCAGAGCACAACAGCAAGAGTGATGAGAATGAGAACTGTGGGGTCTCAGTTAAGAGAC
Organism: Actinomycetes bacterium; assembly: GCA_009785855.1. GTDB lineage: Bacteria > Actinomycetota > Coriobacteriia > WRKU01 > WQUG01 > WQUG01. The sequence continues at coordinate 13,456 of WQUG01000022.1, read as the reverse complement.
AAGTGCCCTGCCTCATGTCCGCTCTTATGATACCATCATAAACTATGAAGTAGGTTTAGGGTAAACACCTGAATCGATATTTTTTTCGATTATCGCAATTGCCCTTGTCTGCAAAGGAGTTTCGATGCTAAACAACCCCTCCCCATCCCGTGTGTCCCAGCGCCTGGGCACTCAGACCGCAGGCCTCCTCTCCATCTCACAGTTCGCCCGTTATACGGGTATCAGCCGCTCGGCCCTGATCTACTATGACCGTTCGGGCATCTTCCACCCGGCCTGGCGGGATCCTCAGAACAACTATCGCTACTATCTGCCGGAACAGATCATCACCGTCAACCTCATCAGTGTGCTGACCGAGATAGGTATCCCTCTCAAGCGCATCAAGGAGCTCTCTTCCCAACGAACGACGCACAACATCCTGGATCTTTTCAACGAGCATAGCGCAACGCTGCAAGAACACATCGACGAGCTCGAATGTTCCAAGAAGCTGGTCGACGTCTTCAGCGACCTGCTGATCAAAGGAAAGACCGCCAACATCCGGGAGATCACCGTCGAGACGATGCCGGCCTGGGATATACGGGTCGGGCCGGAGACTCGCTTCGTAGTCGAGGGAGATTTCTTCCGTCCCTTCCTCGAGTTCTGCACCTGGGCCGAGGAGCAGGGTCTCAACATCAGCTTCCCGATCGGCGGCTACTTCGATGACTTCGAGGGATTTTGCGCCCGTCCCGGCTCGCCAGAACACTTCTTCCTTCTGCTGGATCTCGACGATGGCTCGGGCAAGGAACAAGACGTCCTGACCGCTTATTCGCGTGGGTTCTATGGGCAGCCCGGCGACATCGCGCAGCGCATGCATGCTGCCCTGACGCAGAAGGAACTCGAGGCCACCGGCCCGGTACTCAACATCTATCTCGAAGATGAGATCAGCGTGGCCGATCCCCGCCAGTACCTCATGTTGGCCACGGTCCCCGTACGACAGAAGAAGGTGCGCTCATGACAGAACTTGCCCGCTTCGGCGTTTCGATGGACGAGGATATGCTGCAACGCTTCGACGAGTATGTCGCGCGGCGAGGGCTATCCACCAACCGCAGCGAGGCGATCCGCGACCTTGTGCGCGAAGTACTCGCCCAGGAAGAGATCGGGAACCCGGACAAGGAGGCCGTGGCGAGTGTGACCATGGTCTTCAGCCATCATGCCGGCGACCTGATCGAGAAGCTCGACAGCATCGAACATGACTTCTTCAAGCTGATCATCTCAAAGGTGCACATCCATCTTGATGCGCATAACTGCCTGGAAGTGATCCTGATGCGCGGCCCCGCAGCACAGGTGCGCTCCATCGCGGAGAACCTTCTCGGCGCCAAGGGAGTACGCAACGGCAAGCTGGTCCTGACCACGATCGACGAGTAGGCTGACAGAGGGACCAGGGGGACAGGCACCGTGGTCCCACTGATTGTCTTGCAGGTCTGAGGGTGAGGGGGCTCGTTCGCGTACGCGAGCAAGCCCCCTCACCACCCACTTGGGGACCACGGTGCCTGTCCCCCTGGTCCCGTCACACTGGCAGGTCAGTCGGCAAGGGGGCTCAGGCGACGGGTCGACTGACCCCCTTGCCTCCCACTTGGGGACCACGGTGCCTGTCCCCCTGGTCCCTCTGTCAGCCCAGATGCGCTGCGCCGGCGCCGAAGATGCGGTCCAGCTCATCGCAGATGTCGGTCGCAGACGCGTTGACCTGCTCGGGCATCACGGCGACCGCTCCGCCTCCCGCAGGATCGATCAGGTGCAGTTCGACCCGGGCAGAACCCGGGTAGCGCCGCAGGATCGACTTGAAGGCCTCCTGGACCCCTGCGGTCGCCAGGGCCTGCGGCGTCGCATTGATGACGAGCATGCTGGTCTTCGGGCCTTCTGACTGCGTCAGGAACGGTCTGATCTTCTCGACGATCAGGTTCTCGCCGCGATCGTTCTTCTGAAGATGGGCCTCGAACTTCACCACAAGGTCATCGACAAGCACATCGCGTACCTTGTCGAGCACGTCCGGCCAGATGATCGCGGGCATCACCCCGCTGAGGTCTTCGAACACCATCAGAGCCTTCATCTTGTCACCTTTGTTAGTCGGTGTGATCTTCAGTGAATTCACGACCGCGATGAAGGTGCCGCTATAGCCGTCTTCCTTCTCTTCCAGCGCTGCGATAGTACAGGTCGAGTTCGCCGTGATGGCGTCTTCGAAGCCCTGCAGGGGATGATCGCTCAGGTAGACCCCCGTGACCTCCTTCTCGAAGCCCAGTTTGAGACGCTTGTCCCAGTCGCTGTCCTCGGGCGGATCGATCTGCTCCTCGAAACCGGTGTCGCTCGCATCGAAGAGGTCGAAGAGGCTCACCTGCCCGGCCGTGCGCTGGGCCTGACGGGCGCGCGCCGACTCGATGATCGCCCCGTCCTCCAGCTGCGCGAAGAGTTGGCGGCGCGGATAGCCCGTCGAGTCGAAGGCCCCCGCCTTGATGAGTGCTTCCAGGGTCTTCTTGTTCAGGGTCTTATCATCGACGCGCGCGCAGAAGTCCTGCAGGGTAGCAAAGGGTCCGCCCGCCTCGCGCACTTCGATGATGTTCTCGACGACCTTCTCCCCCACACCCTTGATCCCGGCCAGACCGAAGTGGATGCCCTCGCCGGGTACCGCGGTGAACTTAGCCCCGGAACTGTTGATATCCGGCGGCAGGACCGGGATGTTCTCATTGCGGCATTCTCCGATGTACTTGATCAGCTTCTCTGTGCGTCCCAGATAGCTGGACAGCACCGCCGCCATCGTCTCTGCCGGATAGTGGGCCTTGAGCCAGGCGGTCTGCATCGAGATGAAGCTGTAGGCTGCCGCATGGCTCTTGTTGAAGGCGTACTCCGCGAAGGGCAGGATGATCTCCCAGAGACGCTCGGCCACCTGGACCGAGAAGCCGTTGGCAAGCGCTCCCTCTTTCCAGTGCTCCTCGTGCTTCTCCAACTCCGAAAGCTTCTTCTTGCCCATGGCCTTGCGGAGCTTGTCGGCCTCAGCGGCCGAAAATCCGCTCATGAGCATCGCCACACGCATGACCTGCTCCTGGTAGACGAAGGTCCCGTAGGTCTCCTCAAGGATGGGCTTGAGGCGATCGTCGAAGTAGCTGACCTTCCTGCGGCCGTTCTTGCGCTCGACGTAGTCGTCGGTCATGCCCGAGCCCAGCGGCCCGGGGCGGTTGAGCGCGTTGGTCGCGATGATGTCGGAGAACTGGGTCGGCTTCAGGCGTTTGAGCAGGGCGCGCGCTCCGGGCTCTTCCAGCTGGAAGATGCCGGTCGTCGCTCCGCGCTGGAACAGCTCGAAGGTCGCGGGGTCGTCGAAGGGGATCTCGTCGCGCTTGATCTCGACTCCGTAGTTACGTCGCACCGCTTCGATGGTCTCCTGGATCACGCTCAGGTTGCGTAGCCCCAGGAAGTCCATCTTGAGCAGGCCCATCTCGGCCACGGTCACGCCGTCGTACTGCGTGATGACCGCGCCGCCCTTCGTGTCGTACTTGACCGGCACGTAGTTGCTCAACGTGTCGCGACAGATCACCACGGCGGCAGCATGGACGCCCTCGCCCCGAGAAAGCCCCTCAAGGGCACGGGCGCTGTCGATGATGCGCCTGGTGTCGTTGTTGGTCTCGTAGTCGCTGCGCAGATCGCTGCTCTGCTTCAAGGCGTCATCGATCGTGATGCCGATCTCAGGCGGGATCTCCTTGCTGATCTTGTCGGGCACGCTGTAGGGGTAACCCATGACGCGACCCACGTCGCGCACCGCACCGCGCGCCTGGAGCTTGTTGAAGGTGATGACCTGCGTGACCCGGTCATCGCCGTACTTCTGGCGCACGTAGTCGATGACCTCGCTGCGCCGCACGTCGTCGAAGTCCATGTCGATATCGGGCATCTCGGTGCGCTCCGGGTTCAGGAAGCGTTCGAACAGCAGGCCATAGGCGATGGGATCGACCTCCGTGATCCCCATCACGTAGGACACGATCGATCCTGCCGCCGAACCGCGTCCGGGACCGACGCCGATGCCCTGATCCTTGGCCCACTGGGTGAAGTCGGCCACGATCAGGAAGTAGGCGGCGATGCCCTTGCCGTCGATGATCTCGAGCTCGTAGTTCAGACGGTCGCGCACCTCGGGCGGGACCGGGTCCGGATAACGCGTCTTCAGACCCTCCAGGCAGCGTTCGCGCAGGTACTGGGACTCGGTCTTCTCCTCCGGGACCTCGAAGGCCGGCAGGATGATCCGGCCGAGCTCGATGTTCACGTTACACTTACCGGCGACCTCAAGCGTGTTGGAGACCGCCTCCGGATACTCCGGATAGAGTGCGCCCATCTCTTCAGGCGACTTGCAGTACATCGCGGGGTGGCTCTTCATGCGGTCGTCGGCGTCGAGCATCGAGTTCGTCCCGATGCAGAGCAGCAGGTCCTGGACGCGCGTGTCCTCGGGCTCGACGAAGTGGATGTCGTTGGTCACCACGAGCGGCAGACCCATCTCGCGCGCCAGGCCCGCGATCGCGGTCCCCAGCTGGTGCTGGCTGACGCCGCTCTTCTCGAAGGTGATCCCGTGGTCCTGGGCCTCCAGGTAGAAGCAGCCGGGGTCGAAGGTGCGCGCGAAGTACTCGGCCCAGGCGCGCGCCGCTGCCGGGTCGCCCTCCTCGAAGCTGCGGCTCACGATGCCGAGCGAGCAGGCCGAGGTCGCGCAGAGTCCGCCCGCGTAGCGCTCGAGCAGCTCCCGGTCCACCCGGGGCCGGTAGTAGAAGCCGTTGACCGCCGCCTCGCTGCAGAGCGCCATCAGGTTGCGATAGCCCTCGTTGTTGCGCGCGTGCAGGATGAGGTGGTAGAGGCGCGGCTTGCCCTCCTTGTCGAAGCGGGAGTCCGGCGTGAAGTAGACCTCACTGCCGATGATCGGCTTGATCTGCGCCGCTACCGCCTTCTTGTAGAACTCGATGGCCCCGTACATATAGCCGTGGTCGGTGATGGCCATGGCGGGCATGCCGAACTCCTGGGCCTTGCGCATGAGTCCGTCGATGCGGCTCGCGCCGTCCAGCAGGGAGTATTCCGTATGAGTGTGAAGGTGAACGAAGGACATGGCCGCGCGAAGACTACTCGTTGGATGGTTGAAGCTTCGCAAGCACCGATCGGTAGCCGCCCTCGCCATAGTTCAGGCACTTCGCGACCCGCGCGATAGTCGTCGCCGAGGCTCCGGTGTCCTCCTGGATGTCTGCATAGACCTCGCCGGCATCGAGCTTCTCTGCGACCTGGAGACGCTGCGCGATGTCATGGATCTCGCGCACGGTACAGATGTCGAGAAGGAAGGCATAGCGCTCGTCGTCAGTGGCAAGCAGCGAGAAGGCCTTCAGCAGGCGGTCGACTTCGGCGGTCCGTACCGGATCAGACGCCATGGGACACTCCCTCCACGAACGCCAGCCAGTCAAGGTGCTGAGCGTCCTCGCCATGAACGCAGGCGAAGTAGGCCTTCTGGAGGCCGAGCGCGATGGGTCCGGCCTTGCCGGTGCCGATCTTGATGCCGTCACAGCTGCGCACGGGGACCACCTCTGCGGCGGTGCCGCTCATGAAGCACTCCTGGGCCAGATAGAGCTGGCTGCGCACCAGCGACTCCTCGCGGACCTGCATCCCTGAGTCGCGCGCCAGTTCCATGACCGAGTCCCGGGTGATGCCGGCAAGTACGCCGTCAGATATCGGGGGAGTGATCAGCGCGCCGTCGTGCACGATGAAGAGGTTCTCGCCCGAGCCCTCGCAGACCTTGCCCGCCTCGGAGAGCAGGATCGCCTCGTGGTAGCCGTGGCGCACCGCCTCGACGTGGGCAAGCCCGCTGTTCAGATAGCTCGCCGTCGCTTTGACCTGCGGAGGAAAGGCGTTAGGGCTGCGCTGGCGCCAGCTCGAGATCCCGACGTCGACACCGCTGGCCAGGGCTTCTTCGCCCAGATAGCTGTCCCAGGGCCAGACCGCGATGATGCACTGCACCGGCGCCTCAAGGGGATCGACGCCCATGCTCCCGTAGCCCCGGAAGACGAGCGGACGGATGTAGCACTGCTCAAGCTTGTTGGCCGCAACGGTCGCGCGCACGGCCTCGCAGAGCTCGTCGAGACTCCAGGGCAGCTCCATGAAGAGCAGCCTGGCTGAGTTCAGGAAGCGCTGCATGTGGTCGCGCAGGCGGAAGATCGCCGGACCCTGCGGCGTCGCGTAGCAACGCAGGCCCTCGAAGGCGCCGGAGCCATAGTGGAGCGCATGGGTCAGGACATGGACTTGGGCCTGCTCCCAGGCGACCAGCTTGCCGTCCTGCCAGATATAATCAACACTCGGGATGGTCATGCTCCCGCTCCCTTCTGATCCCACACTATTGAAAAGCGCCGCCTGAAGCGACGGCGCTTACCGTTCACAGGACCTGAGTATACCTTACTGTCCGGTCCCGGTGCTATAACCGGGGCTGTAGGTGCTGCCCAGGGTGCCGACCGTCGTCGAGGTCTCCCACGACCCGGTCAAGGGGTTGGTGGGATAGCCGTGGGTATAGGCATGGATCGCCCAGATAAAGGTGATCGAGGTCGAAGCCTTCGAATCGACGGGATGGCAGCGGTTGCAGAGCATCTCCTGGCGGTTCGCCGTCGTGATCGTGATCCGCTTGGGTGTCGGATTATACAGATCACTCTGATCGACGGTCCAGTTGCCCAGAAGGGCGACATCGCCCGTCGAGCTGTGCGGCCAGTCGCTCGTGCCGTTAAGGCGCGCCGGATCGACCGCATAACTCGCAGTCCCATAGTGACAGATCGAGCAGGACGCGCTCGTCATCTGCTCGTAGCCGAGCTTGCCGAGCTGCAGCGAGGGAGCGGCATCCGATCCGGTCTTGACCGCGGGCGAAAGACCGCCGCCCCGATGGCAGGTGTAGCACTGGAGAGGCCCGGTGCCGACCCCGACCAGCGTCGAGGCATGGGGCCCGTTGATGTTCGGACTCGAAACGGACGTAGCGATCTTGCCGGTCGTATGGGTCGTCCCGCCGGTCGCTGAAGCTGTGAACGTCGTATCCCGGGACCAGTTCGACGCCTCGTTAGCGCTTTCCATGGTCTGGACCGAGGTCGTCTTATCATGGCAACTCTCACACCAGATAGAGAGCGCGAACTGGTTGACGATCGCTGGATCGGCCGTTGGATCGATCCCCACCGCGGACTTGTTCGGGACCGGGGTCCCGCCGCCCGGAGCTGCGAGCAGCAGCTTGTAGCCGTACTTCGCGGTGTCCATCGAGGCGTGACTGCCGTCCGTGTAGAAATCCGTGGGCATCCAGTTGTTGACCGCACCATGGACCGAATGACAGGAGGTACAGGTCAGCGTGATCGTGCCTTTGCCAGAAGCGGGTATCGTGACCGGGTTGCCGGTGATGGCGTGTCCGGAGTTGCCTGCTCCCAGATCGCTCACGTTGCCCCCGCTGGCCTTGTAGACCGTCGCGTTCGAGAACAGGCCGGTGCTGCCGACATGGCAGTACTCGCAGCCGGTCACGCCGGTGCGCAGGAGCTGTGCGCCGCTGGTCAGTCCCGTAGCACTTGCGTTGCTGCCTCCGTTGTGCGCGGAGTGGCAGACGCCGCACTTGTTGGTCGTCGTATCGTAGCCGCCGTGAGGGCCGCGCCCTTCGAGACCTTTGGTGGTGGAGGTTGCAGGACCCCCGTCCTTGACATAGTCGTTGCCGTTCGAGGGGAACTTCCCATTGACGGAGTTCGCGCCGAAATAGCTGGGTGCGAACGGGGTCTCGCCCTGCAGCGGCGCACCGCCCGTAGGGTTTCCCAAGGTCGACAGAGAGACGGTCGTTGTCGGAGCGGCTCCCGCCAGCGCCGCCATCGACCAGAGCGCGCATGCGAAGATCGCGATCAGCGCCAGACAGGCGAGTTCTCTCTTAGATGATGTGCGCATCGACTCCGCTCTCAAACGTATCGAAAAAAGACATGAACAGACATGTTCAATGATACGCCTCTCGCAGCACTTTTTCAATACGCTTGATGCAGCTCATTGCGGTAGAATAAGCACTGGATACATCCCCGACAGAGCGTGACGGAGCTGGTTTGACTCACCTTCCTGATACAACGCGACCCTGCCGACGTCTCTGGGTCGACATCGCGAACTCACCGCAGGTCCTGGTCCTGAGGCCGATCATCAAGCTCTTCGAAGAGCGCGGCTGGGAGGTCACGGTCACGGCGCGCGACTACGCCCAGACCCTGCCTTTGCTGGATCGTTTCGCTCTCCCCTATACCCCCCTCGGCAAGCATCAGGGCGCCAACTTCATCAAGAAGGCCGCCGGGCTCGTCGTGCGCTCACGGGCGCTCAAGCGCTTCGGCAAGGACAAGGGTTTCACCCTGGCCTTCTCGCATTCCAGCAACGACCTGCCTGTCGCCTGCAAGGCGCTGGGGATCCCCCATGTGACGATGTCGGACTACGAGTTCGCCCGGCTGTCACACACCCTGAACATCCCGCGTTCTGCCAAGGTGATCTTTCCCGAGGTGATCCCCTTCGAGATGCTTGCCTCAGAAGGCTGCACGCGCGAGCAGTACGCGCCCTTCCCCGGGCTGAAGGAGGAGTACTATCTGGCCGACTTCGAGCCCGATGAGCAGGTACTGAGCGAACTGGCGATCGACCCGGATAAGATCCTGGTGGTCCTGCGCACGCCGCCTTCGATGGCGGCCTACCACCACCACGACAACCCGCTGTTCTACGAGATCCTGGCCCGGATAAAGACGCGCGCCGACGTGTGTGCGGTCGTCTTTCCCCGCACACCTGAACAGATCCCCCAGATCAGGGAGGTCGGCGCGGATAACGTGGTGATACCCGACCATGTCGTCGACGCCCAGAGCCTCTGCTACTATGCCGACCTCGTGATCTCTGCCGGCGGCTCCATGAACCGCGAGGCGGTCGCCTTAGGGACGCCTGCCTGGACGGCCTTCCGTGGCGTGATGGGCGCAGTCGACAAGGAGCTGATCGCCCAGGGACGGCTGCACAGTATCGAGACCGCAGACGACATCGTCTTCGAGAAGAAGGGCGAGCGCGCCCAACGCACGATCCGTGACGTCAACATCCTCGTCGATCTGATCCTGTCCGCCCTGCCTGAAGACCAGCGCTGATGCGTCTGCTCTGCGTCAGTGGCATGTATCCCTCGCCGGAGCATCCCGGCTTCGGCGCCTTCATACAGCGCCAGGTCGAAGCGCTGCGCGAGCTGGGACATGTGGTCGAGGTCGTGGCCAACACCGACCGTCGAAGCGGCAGTATCAACGCCCTGCGCAAGTACCGTTCCCTGCGAAAGCGCGCTCTGAAGGCCGCACGGACCGGTTCCTTCGACCTGGTCGTCGGACACTTCCTCTATCCTGGCGCCTGGATCGCACAGAGCACACGCCTGCCTTATGTAGTGGTCGCCCACGGTACTGATGTCACCTCACTGGGGCGCAGCGATCCGCTGGCACGCTGGTCGCGTGAGGCCACCGAGCATGCTGATGGCGTCGTCGCCGTCTCGCACTACCTGATGGACAGACTCGCTCTTGCGCCGGACACGAAGCGTGCCGTGATCAATATGGGCTATGATGACACGATCTTCTATCCGCGGCGCAGACCCGCGCACGGGAAGAAGACCATCGTGGTCGTGGGAAACCTCGTCCCCGTCAAGGGCCAGGACCGCGCGATCGAGGCCTGTGCGCCCCTGCTTGAGTCGGGCGAACTCGACCAGCTGGTCCTGATCGGCGAAGGCTCCGAGCTTACAGCGCCCGAGCAGGTCATCTTCACCGGGCAGCTGCCTCAAGATGAGGTCGCCGCCTGGATGAACCGCGCGGACCTCGTGCTCGTTCCGAGTCGTGCGGAGGGTCTGGGGCTCGTGGTCCTGGAAGCGCTCGCCTGCAAGACGCCCGTTGCCGCCGCCCGCGTCGGGGGCATCCCCGAGATCCTGCCAGCAGAGCCCGCAGGCTTCGCGCTTGATCCCGACGACACGGCTTCCTGGACCGCGGTCATCGCTCGCGCGCTTGAGGTCGGCTCGGTATCTACCGGCGAGGACGTCGGCCGCTTCAGCGTGCGCAGCCAAGCTCAGGACTTCGCTGAGTTCTGCGCGGGGGTCCTCTCATGAACGACAGCGTCGCCTCTGATTCGAAGATGGCGCGCGCGCTCGCCTTTCTCGCGCCGTTCTCGATATTGCTTTCGGTCATATTCGCCCAGCGCAAGACCTTCTTCCTGCCGGGCGGCTCAGCGCTGTACTTCGGCACCGCAAGCGTTGTGCTCGTGGCGGCCACAGGCTGCATCTGGGGGCTGGCGACAGGGCGACTGCCCCGACCCTCAGTGATGGCGCGGCGCGCGTGGCCCCTGCTCCTCTTCTATGGACTCAGCCTGCTGATCCTCGCGATCTCTGTCGCGCGGACACATCTCGCAACGACCACCATCCACCTGGTCGCGAACTACGTGCTGCTCTATCTGGCGGCGCCCGGCGCCTACTACCTTGCGTGGACCCAGCGCAAGCAGTTCAGGAAGGGCATCGCGGCCCTGATGCTCGCGATCATGGTCATCGCTCTGGTCTTCGTGCTTGCCGAGGTCCTGGGCTTCCTGCATGTCAACAATCCCCTCACCGCGGCGATGATGAGTTACGACAAGCTCAACCTCCCCCTCTTCGAGTGGCGCTGGTATCAGACGCCGGGCGAGACCTTCCGCGTCGCCTCGTTCTCTTTCGATCCGAACTTCCTGGGTATCTTCATGCTGATCGTGGCCGTATGGGCTGCCAGCGGGAAGGATCACCTCAAGACGCGCGTCTTCTGCTTCGTCTCTTCGGCCCTCGTGCTGGTCCTCTCTGCCTCGCGGGGCGCCCTGCTCGCCGCCGTGGTCGTAGCCGTCGCTTGGGTTCTGATCTATCGGCGCAGCATCACGGGACGCTTCCGACAACTTGCTGATACTCCGCAGAAACGCTTCGGTATCATCGCGCTGCTGGCTGCTCTTATGATCCTTGTCCTCCTTGGGATAGCACCCGGTATCACACACCGGGTCGTGGATTCGTTCGCTACCATCCGGGCAGAGGGCATCACCTCAAAGACGATCGACCTGGTGCTGAGCGGGCGCGGCGAGATCTGGTCGAACGCCCTGCGCCTCATCAGGCAGGCGCCGCTGGGGCATTGGCTCACCGAGCGCCTGGTCTCTGCGCGGGCCATCCACAACGACTACCTCAGCGCTCTGGTGTCCGGTGGGCCGGTGCTGCTCGCCTCACTTGTGGCACTGATCATCTGGATGGGACGCCGGAAGATGCCCGCGCGCTCCCGGGCGCTCGCCCTCTCCCTTGCGCTTATCTGCGCGGTCACGGGACTCGTCTACAACACCTTCCAGTTCTCTGCGGTCCTGCCTCTGATATTATTTACTCTTGGCGCGAATGAAAAGGAACCGGTATGAAGAGAGAACAGCAGTGGCAGTCAACACTGGCGGGTGTCGTCGTCTCGCTGATGATCGTCGCGATCCCTCTGCGGACCGGTAAGCTCGTCGGCCCCCTTGACGCCGTCACCCTCTTCATCCCCCTGGCCCTGTTGGCGACGCTGCCGCTTGCCTTCAAGTTGAAGCCCCAGGGAGCGCTGTACAAGTTCCTGGCGATAGCGATGGCCCTCTTCCTTTTCTGGGCGCTGATCTCCATCGCTGTGGTGAGCCCGCACGGCTCCAACCTGCTGACCTGGGTACGGTATCTCGGCTACTTCCTGCTCATCCCGGCCACCGGGCTGATCACGCGCGACAAACGGATGCGCATCATGATCCTCTGGGCCCTCTGTATCGCTGGCTTCGGGTCATCGCTGTTCGCTCAATACCAGTTCACGCATCACGATCACTATCCGCCGCCGCTCTGGTTCTGGGAATCCTACACGATCCCCTTCCGGGCGTATTCGACCTTCGAGAACCCGAACTTCTTCGGAGAGCTTTTGGTCGTGCTCATCACGGCGAGTATGGCGCTTGCCGGCTATTACTTCAAGAAGAACAAGATTCTCTGCATCGTCGTCTCGGTCATGATCATCGATCAGGTGGCGGCCCTCTATATCACCTACACGCGCGGCTCCTGGCTGGCGCTGGTCCTGGCGCTCTTCATAGCGGCGCTCATCTTCAAACCCAAGCTCTCGATCCCGCTGTTCATCGCGACGGGCCTGGCCGCCCTCGTACCACAGGTCCGCTATCGTTTCACGGGTATGTTCGCCAGTGGCTCATCTGCTGACTTCCGCCTCGGCCTGTGGAAGATCGCGTTCAAGGGCATCAGCGAGCGACCGGTCTTCGGCGGAGGCCTGGGGGATTTCTACGATGTCTATCATCGGGTGGTGACCCAGTATCGCTACCTTTACCAGGGCTATCAGCACTTCGGCGCCCATAACAGCTACTTCCAGCTGGCGGCAGAGATCGGCATCCTGGGCGGACTCTTCTTCCTGGCGACAGTGGTCTGCGTCGTGATCTCAGGAGTTCTCATCGCGCGCCAGTACGCCCAGGACCTGAGCACCCGCTGGATGGTGGCCTTGCTGACCGGAGGCCTGGCAGGATTCGCCTTCAACGCCCTGACGAGCGACTCGTTCCAGCATCCCCGCGCCGCTATCTACTACTTCGTTGCAGCCGGGGTGCTCATGGGCTTCATGAGGAGCAAGCCTCAGCCCGCCGGGAGCTCCGCTGAGGTGAGTGCGCCCACCACACGCGCTGCGACCTGATCGTCCCAGTACTCAGGGGTCTCCCAGCCCGTGGGCGCACTCAGGGCCTCCTCGATCCCAGCGCTGATAGCGGCGGTTTCTGCGGGCACAAGCCGGTTCGCGCCCAGATCGATCGTGATGCCCCGCTCGGTGTTGCGACGTACCGTGACGCAGGGGGTCCCCAGGAGGCAGGACTCCTCCTGGACGCCGCCGGAGTCCGTGACGATCGCCTTCGCGTCATACTGCAGCGAGATCATGTCGAGGTAGCCCACCGGCTCGGCGAAGATGATGTTGCCGCCTTGATGCTGCTCCAGGACCTTGGCCGTGCGTGGGTGCACGAGCAGGAGGACCGGGAGCGGGGCCGCTTCCAACGCGTCGATGATGGCGGCAAGCGCCTGGGGGTCGTCGGTGTTCTCGGGCCGGTGGCAGGTCGCCAGCAGATAGCCGCCGGGGCGCAGGCCATAGCGGGAGCAGACCTCGCGGGCCTGGGCGCGCTCTTTATTGCGCAGCAGCGACTCGGCCATGATGTTGCCCACGAAGACGATCCGCTCTGTCGGCAGACCCTCGCGCTCCAGGTTCTCGCCAGCTTCGCGCGTCGGGGTCAGCAGCAGCGCGGAGACCTGGTCTGCCAGCAGCCGGTTGATCTCTTCGGGCATGCGCATATCACCTGAGCGCAGCCCCGCCTCCAGGTGCACGACGGGAACCCCGATCTTGACCGCCGCCAGTGCGCCGGCCAGCGTCGAGTTGACGTCGCCGACGACGATCACGGCGTCAGGGCG
>WQUG01000021.1 GCA_009785855.1 Actinomycetes bacterium | reverse complement strand
TCGCCGGAGCTCTGATCCGCCTCCTCATGCAGTTCGAGCCGCCCGGCGCTTCGACGATCCAGACCCTGATCCTGTTCCTGGAGCTGAGCGCCCTGCTCATCTGTGCGAGGGCGTCCATCGCGCAGCTGATATTCAAACGCCGCGGCGCGGAGATCACCGGTGGATAGGAAGGTCCTGCTCGGGGTCACGGGCTCGATCGCAGCCTATAAAGCCTGCGAGCTGTGTCGTCTTCTCGCGAAGAAGGGGATCGAAGTCCAGATCGTCATGACCGGGCATGCGTGCGAGCTGGTAGGACCGGCCACCTTCCGCTCGCTGAGCGGAAGACCGGTCGCGCTCGATCTCTTCGAAGAGCCCAGCGCTGCGGTCCATCACATCGAACTGGCGAAGTCAGCGCCGGTGTTCATGATCGCTCCCTGCACGGCCGATGTCGTCAACAAGCTGGCCGCCGGCGTGGCCGACGATCTTCTGACGACGACCGCGCTTGCCTTTACCGGAAGACTCATCATCGCGGTGGCGGCCAATGCGCAGATGTACCTCGATGAGGCGACTCAGACCAGCATCCGGAAGCTTGAAGCGCGCGGGGTCATGGTCATGGCGCCTGATTCCGGCGAGCTTGCCTGCGGGGATACCGGTCCCGGCAGGATGCCGGAGCCGGTCGTTCTCGTCGCCGCAGCCGAAGAAGCGCTGCGTTCAAGTGAGGCGCTGAAGGGACGGCGGGTCGTCGTGACGGCCGGCCCCACCCGCGAGGACTTCGACCCGGTGCGCTATCTCAGTAACCGTTCTTCCGGGAAGATGGGCTATGCGCTCGCGCGCGCCGCGTTGCAGATGGGCGCAAAGGTCACGCTGGTGACCGGTCCGACGGCCCTGCCCGCGCCGGTCGCAGAGAAGCTCGACGTACATGAGGTCATCAGCGCGCGCGACATGTGCGCGGCGACCCTTGACGCGGCCCGCGAGGCTGACATCGTCATCGCCGCAGCTGCGGTAGCGGATTTCCGCCCGCGCATCACGTCAGAGACAAAACTCAAGAAGTATGCGCTGACCGAGCTGGCCGAGCAGAAGGAGGGTGAGACCGTCATCACGGTCGAACTGGTGGCAAACCCCGATATAATCAGCCAGCTGAGAGAGCTGCGGGAAGACCTCCTGCTCGTCGGATTCGCAGCTGAGACACAGGACGTCGACGACAACGCGCGCCAGAAGCTCCAGCGCAAGGGACTCGACTTCATCGTCGCAAACGACGTATCGCGCACAGATATCGGTTTCGGCTCAGAGGACAACGAGGTCTGCGTCATCTCAGGATCAGGCCAGACCCGCATCGCGAAGTCAAGCAAGTTCGAGGTCGCCTGGCGTCTTCTTGAGCTGGTAGCCGCCTCGCGGGTATGCTAGAGTAGACATCGGCGTCGGGACGTGGCGCAGTTTGGTAGCGCACTTGACTGGGGGTCAAGGGGTCGCTGGTTCAAATCCAGTCGTCCCGACCATCACTTCCACCAGAGGGTAGGACATGCGGATCGCCGCATCGAGAAAAGGAGGTCAGGACAGATGGGAAGAACGAAGAAAGGGCTTCTGGCGCTGTCGGCGATGCTCATCGTCGCGATGCTGGTCTCGCTGGCCGGCTGCGGCACGACTAAGAGCAGTGCAGATACCACCCCGAAAAAGGTCTATAAGATCGGGGCAGTCCAGATCGTCGAGCATCCCGCGCTTGACGCAGCTTACAAGGGCTTCAAGGATGAGCTGGCTGCACAAGGCTATAAGGATGGGGACAATATCCAGCTCGACTTCAAGAACGCTCAGGGCGACACGAACACCCTGAACACGATCGCCACGCAGTTTGTCGGCGACAAGAAGGACCTGATCCTGGCCATCGCGACTCCGTCTGCTCAGGCGGTTGCTGGTCAGACCAAGACCATCCCGATCGTCGCGACGGCGGTCACCGACTTCGTCAGCGCCAAGCTGGTCGCTTCCAACGAGAAGCCCGGCGGCAATGTGACGGGTGTTTCGGACATGAACCCAGTCGCCGATCAGATCGCTTTGGGCGTAGAGCTCGTTCCCAGCGCCAAGACCGTCGGACTTGCGTACAACTCGAGCGAGGGCAACTCCATCGTCCAGATCAACCTCGCGAAAAAGGCGATCGAGGCCAAGGGCCTGAAGTGGACCGAGGTCACGGTGACCGGAGCCAATGACGTCCAGCAGGCGATCCAATCGTTGGTCACGAAGAGCGACTTCATCTATCTGCCGACGGATAACACGATGGCAAATGCGATGGATACGATCAAATCGGTCACGCAGACCGCCAAGATCCCCGTGATCTGCGGTGAGCCGAATATGGTCAGCAAGGGCGGCCTTGCTACACTGGGCATCGATTATGAGGCCCTCGGACACGCGACCGGCAAGATGGCGATAGAGATCCTGAAGGGCAAGAATCCGGCTGACATGCCGATCCAGTTCGCAGAGAACCCTCAGGTCGTCATCAACAAGGACGCCGCTACTGCTCTTGGCATCACGATCCCGGATAAGTACCAGCAGTACGTGAAGGCTCCGGCTGACATCAAGTAACTCGCACGCGCGACTAAGGCAGAAGAGCTGTGACTGACATCATCACCGGCGCGGTGGCGCTCGGTCTTGTCTGGGCCATCGTTACGATCGGGGTCTGGATCACCTACCGGATCCTTGATTTTCCGGACCTGACCATCGAAGGAACGATCGTTGCGGGTGCTGCGACGAGCGCTATCCTGATGACGCATGGTGTCAGTCCGCTCCTCTGTCTGCTGGCATCCTTCGGGGTGGGCGCGCTCTGTGGCCTGATCACCGGCATCCTGCATACACAGCTGAAGATACCCGCGCTTCTTGCTGGTATCCTCACCGGGATAGGTCTCTATTCGATCAACATCCGCATCATGGGCAATACCTCGAACCTCTCGCTTCTTGGTACCCGTACGCTCATCGACCGGTTCGCGAACCTCAGAGGGATCAAAGCGATCCTCGGCTTGGGTATCTTCGAGAACGTTGTGAACAAGCAGAACCTCGCCGCGATCATCCTTGTTGGCGTTGTGGTGGTCATGGTGATCGCACTCTGCACCTGGTTTCTGCGGACTTCTTATGGCTGCTCCGTTCGGGCGACGGGGAGCAATCCCGATATGGCACGCGCCCAGGGGATAAACATCGATGCTGCCAAGATCGTCGGACTGATGCTCTCTAACGCTCTTGTCGGCTTGGGAGGGTCGCTTCTGACCCAATACCAGAGCTATTCCGACGTACAGATGGGCATCGGATCCATCGTGATCGGTCTGGCTTCGCTCATCATCGGCGAAGTGCTCTTCGGGAAATCCTCGACCCTGCGCTCGCTGATCGCCGTCGCGTTCGGGGCGATCCTCTATCGTGCCATCATCGCGCTGGTCATACAGGCCGGTATGCGCGCGACCGATCTGCGCCTGTTCACGGCCATCACGGTCGCGATCGCCCTGTTCTCGCCGACGGCCATCCAGCAGGTGAAACTCCTGCGCGGGCGCGTGAAGAGGAGGGGCGATGCTGGTCTGTAAGAACCTGAGCAAGACCTTCTATCCCGGCACGGCCAACGAGCGTCGGGCGCTCTGCAACGTGAACCTGAGCCTGCGCCGCGGCGAGTTCGTCGTCATCATCGGCGGCAACGGAAGCGGCAAATCGACCCTGCTCAACGTGGTCTCCGGCGCGATCCTTTCTGACGCGGGACGCATCTACATCGACAAGCAGGATGTGACCTTCCTCGCTGAGCATAAGCGCGCGCGCCTGATCGGGCGCGTCTTCCAGGACCCGATGCTCGGAACGGCCGCAAGCATGACGATCGAGGAGAACCTTGCGCTTGCGAACCGTCGCGGTAAGACCCGCGGTCTGGGGAGCGGAGTGACCCGAACCGAGCGCGTCCAGTTCCGCGAGATGCTGCGTCCTCTCGAGCTCGGCCTCGAGGATCGTCTGACGGCCCGGGTCGGACTCCTGTCCGGCGGTCAGCGTCAGGCCCTGACCCTGCTCATGGCCTCGCTGCGTGACCCGAAGGTGCTGCTGCTTGACGAACATACGGCGGCCCTTGACCCGAAGACTGCGGCCAAGGTCCAGGAGATCAGCCTGCAGCTCGTGCGCGAGCACAAGCTCACGACGATGATGGTCACCCACAACATGGGCGACGCGCTGCGCTTCGGCGACCGTCTGATCATGATGCAGGAAGGACGCATCGTCTTCGAGGCTCAGGGACCCGAGAAGCAGGCCTTGACCGTTCCCGATCTGGTCGAGAAGTTCGTTGCGGTGGGCAGTGAGGTCATCGCCTAGATGGAAGACGAACCCCTTCGCCAGGTCTATACCGTACCCAACCTGATCACCCTGATCCGGCTGCTGATGGTCCCACTCGCCTTCTCAGTGCTCATCACCGGCAAGCATGACTTCCTGGCCTTCGCGCTCTTCGCGATCGCCGGCGCCAGCGACTTCATCGACGGGCAGATAGCCCGACGCACCAATCAGGTCTCTGAGCTGGGAAAACTCATCGATCCCTTCGTCGATCGCTTCCTGATCGCCGCCGGACTCATCGGCCTCTACCTCGTCGGACGCCTGCCGCTCTGGGTCCCGGTCGTGCTCATCGCGCGCGATGCGATCCTGCTTCTGGGGACCATCCCTCTGCACCACTTCGGGGTGGGGCGCATCGACGTGCTTTTCGCGGGTAAGACGACGACGGTGTTCTTGCTCGTCGGCTTCTCCTGGCTGATCGTCAACATCGCGAAGATCCCCGGCTTGGGCTGGACGACGGCGTCCTGGCTGCCGGGCTTCAACGCGCAGACGGTCCCTGGCGGCATCTGGTTCGTGTATGCGGGGATGCTGCTCTCGCTGGTCACGTTCTGTGGCTACCTCATCATAGCGATCCGTCGCCTGCGGCAGCTCCGCGTAAAAGACTGATAACGGTTTCATGAAGACGTTTGCGAATATGCGCCGTCCCCGGTAGCATAGGGTAGGGAGTGTATGCTCTCTGGCAAGGGGTAGCTCAGATCGTCGTATTCAAAGGAGAAGCGTGGCCTCAGGCGCACAACAGACGTCACAGCGTAAGAGAGAGTTGAGCGAACGTCGCGCGCAACAGCACGCGCAACAGCTCAGGCGGATCAGGCGGCAGCGGATCATCTTCGGCGCAGCTGCTCTGGTCATGGTGCTCGCGCTGTTGGTGGCGCTCGATCTGATCGGCAACGCCGGCAAGATCCACCGGGGGGTGCGGGTCAGTGCGATCGATCTGAGCGGCAAGACCAAAGCTCAGGCGCAGTCCTACCTCGATACCGAGCTCGCGCGGATGCAGAAAAGGGCGGTGACGGTCACCTACGGGAAGCAGAAGTGGCGCATCGCGCCGGCTGATCTGGGGCTGGACTATGATACGGCCCGGATAGCGGAGGATGCTTACCAGGTAGGCAGGGGGCCCGGGATACTGCAGGCCAGCAAGGCGCGGATACAGTCGTACTTCAAGCCCCAGTCCGTGATGCTGCGTGTCACTCCCGACGAGGAGATGATGAACGCTGTCTATGGCAAGATCATGGCGAAGACCGACAAGGCGGCCGTCAACGCTGCGGTGACCCTGAAGGAGGACGCCTCCGGATTCGTGGTCAGCGAGGGTTCGGACGGGACCGCTCTTGAGAAACGGACCCTGACGAATATGCTCATCTTCGCCGACATCACCGGGCAGAAGACGGTCACAGCTCCCGTCAAGAGGATCTCCCGGACCATTGATCGCGCTACGGCGCTTGTCGCCCAGCAGGCGGCGACCAAGGGGGCGGCAGAGACCATCACCGCCCATTACGGGCAGAAGAGTTGGGATCTGGAGCCGACCCTCCTGCGGAAGCTCTTCGTGTTCAAGCTCAGCAACAACATGAACAGGGCCGATGCGCAGCTCAAGCTTCCGGCAGAGAAGAGTTCGTCCAAAGTGAGCTTGGTCCCGGTGGTCTCAGATGAGGCGGTCGCCAGGAACGTGATCCCTCTGATGGGCACGACGGTCGGCACGCCTCCCGTGCCAGCGAGTTTCTCAGTCTCTGGCGGCGTGGTCTCGATCATCCCCTCGAAGAACGGTCTGGGCGCTGACCCTCAGAAGTTATCGACCGAGCTCGTTGCCCAGATGCAGTCTGCGAAGACCTCGAAAAGCATCACGGTCGTGACCCATGAGGTCGAGCCGAGCTTCACGACCGCCAAGGCCCGTGCGCTCGGGATAAAGGAGCGCATCGCCACCTTCACCACGACCTTCCCGGATGACAACGAGGCCCGTTTGACCAATATCACCCTTCTGGCCAAGGCCCTCGACGGAGCAGTCGTCATGCCGGGCGCCGAGTTCTCGCTGAACGGGACCGTCGGCGAAGCCGACGCCGCGAAGGGATACCAGGAGGCAGGGGTCATCGTCGGCGATAAGGTCGAGAAAGAGGTCGGCGGGGGTATCTGCCAGGTCAACACGACACTCTTCAACGCGGCCCTTTATGCCGGCGTCCGGATCACCGAGCGCGTCAATCATTCACTCTATATCAACAGCTACCCTCTGGGGCGGGATGCCGCCGTATCCTGGCCTGAGCCTGACTTCAAGTTCGTCAACACGCTCGACCACGCCATACTCATCGTTACGAACTCGACCCGGACGACCGTGACCGTATCGTTTTATGGGGTAGACCCGGGTTACTCGATCGAACTGAGCCCGGGTACCTGGCTCTCTCATACGCCGGCGCCGGTGAAGAAGGTCGATGATCCAACGCTTCCCGTGGGTACCGAGCTCGTCCAAAAGTCCGGTCGGGCGGGCGGCAAAGTCGAGTTCACGCAGACCGTCATGAAGAACGGCGTCGTGGTGCTCAAGCGGACCTTCACCAGCCTCTATATCCCCGAGACGAAGGTCGTCAAGGTCGGAAAGAAGCCGACGACCCCGTCCGCGCCGGCGGCACCTAAGGCCAACTGATGTCGCTGATCCGTCGGATCCTGAGTCTCATCCTTGTCGGGCTGCTCTGCTTCAGTCCGTCTGCGTTCGCCAGCGTCCAGCCCGGCGACATGATCGGCAGAGTCCCCTACACGGAGTTGAAGCTGTCTGCGCGCAGCATGCCGGACGTCACGATGCAGGCGGGGATACTGGTCTCGGATTCAGGCCAGGTCCTGTGGTCGCGCAACGCCGACGAGCGCCGTCAGATCGCTTCGATCACGAAGATCATGACGGCGATCCTGAGTATCCAGATGATCGCGCCCGACAAGTCGCTCACCGTGCCTTCCGTCACCCTTGAGGCACAGGACAGCACCGCCGGCCTGAAGGCCGGTGAGGTCCTGACCCGCCACCAGCTTCTTCAGGCGATGTTGATCCCCTCGGGCAATGACGCAGCGAAAGCCCTGGCGGTGCTCTGCAGCGGCAGTGAAGCGGCCTTCGTCCAAAAGATGAACGAGAAGGCCAGGGAACTGGGGATGACGAACACGCGTTTCGTCGATCCTGATGGGGTCGCTGATGAGGGCCCCAGCAGCAGTGCCGCCGACGTCGCCACGATGGCCCGCTATGCGATGACCTTGCCAGAGTTCAGAGAGGTGAGCGCTGAGCGCGAGGTGAAGTTCGTCACGAATCTGGCGACCCATGAGTATAAGACAACCAACGACCTGCTGCTCATGTATACGGGCGCCAGCGGGGTGAAGACCGGCTTCACGGACGCAGCGGGCTACTGCCTGGTCGGTTCAGCCAGCAGACAGAACGTGCAGCTCTTCGCCGTGGTCCTGGGCACTGAGAAGATGACCACACGCTTCTATGAGGCGGCCGACCTCCTTGACTTCGGTTTCACGCATTACCGACCCCAGAAGCTGGCGATGAAGGGGACGATACTGGGACGCTCTACGATAAGCGACTATCTGGATCGCCAGATCCCGGTGGCGCTGAGCCATGACGCGACCGCCAACGTCAACGATCTGGAGGGCGCAGTCACGCGCAAGGTCATCATCTGGGAGCAGAGATCGCCTGTCCGCAAAGGGCAACAGCTCGGGATGGTCCGATTCATCCAGAACGGTCGTCAGATAGCCTCGACCCCGCTCGTCTCGACCCAGAGCTTGGACCGACCCTTCATCCTCATGCGTCTCTGGTATGCTATCGTCAAAGGATGGCGAAAGCTCTAAGAACCGTCGGTAGCTGAGAAAGGACGAAGATGTCAAACGAAGCACTCAAAAGGACCCCCCTGTTCGAAGAACAGCTTGCGCTTGGCGCGAAGATGGTACCGTTCGCGGGCTACGAGATGCCCGTTGAATACAGTTCGCTCATCGCCGAGCATGAGGCGTGTCGCAACTCGGTCGGGATCTTCGACGTCTCTCATATGGGGGAGCTGCGCCTGTCCGGCGCCGGTGCGAAAGACTTCCTCCTGCGCATGCTCACGAACGACCTTGAGCGGATAGACGAGGTCGGCGCCGCGCAGTACACGCTCATGCTCGATGAGGACGGTCACATCATCGACGACCTGATCGTCTACAACACCGGAGGCGAGTACCTCATCGTCGTCAACGCGAGCAATCGCGAGACGGATCTCGAGTGGCTCAGCTCACAGGCGCCCGGCGACGTGGAGATCGTCGACGAGAGTGAGCGCACCGCGCTGGTCGCCGTACAGGGGCCGAAGGCGTTGCAGGTGATCGGCGAGCTTGCGGGCAAGGACTGGACAGCTCCTGAACGCTTCTGTATCCGTGAAGCCCTGCTCGATGCTTCGCTTCCTGCCCTGATCGCGCGGACCGGCTACACCGGAGAGGACGGAGTCGAGGTCTTCGTCCACGCGCGTGATGCCGTCGCGCTCTGGCGGCTCCTGCTCTCGTTTCCGGAGGTCAGCCCGGCCGGGCTTGGGGCGCGTGACACCTTGCGGCTTGAGGTATGTTACAGCCTCTATGGAAGCGATATGGACCGGACGCGCACCCCGATCGAGGCGGGGCTGGGCTGGGTCTGCCCCAAGACGAGGTCCGGCTATGTCGGGGCAGAGGTCATCGCCGCACAGCGCGAGGATCCCCCGGCAGAGGTCCTTCGCTACCTGTTACTTGAGCGGGGGATACCGCGCCATGGCTATGAGGTCTGGTCACCGGACCGTCTGCTCGGGCAGGTCGCGAGCGGCTCGCATGCGCCGAGCCTGGGGCGCGGTATCGCGACCGCTTATCTGCCGCGTGAGGATACGAAGCCGGGCACGAAGGTCGAAGTCGACATCAGAGGCCGGCGCTTCCCGGCAGAGATCGTCAAACCGCCCTTCTATCACGCACAGTGACATCGGCTATAATCGAATCAAGGATGTAGCGACCGGTCATCGACACCGAGAACAGGAGTATCCGCCATGGGCGCACCAACCGATCTGAAGTACAGTAACGACCATGAGTGGGTCAGAGTGGAAGCCGACCAGGCGACTGTCGGGGTCAGCGACTATGCCCAGGGCCAACTGGGAGGACTGGTATTTATCGAACTTCCCTCTGTCGGTGATGCGCTGATCGCCGGAGAGGCCTTTGGCGAGGTCGAGTCCGTCAAGTCCGTCTCTGAGCTCATAGCTCCGGTCTCAGGTGAGATCGTCGAGGTGAACACCGCTCTTGAAGGGGCTCCCGAGACCATCAACAACGATCCTTACGGCGCTGGCTGGATCGTCAAGGTAGCCCTGAGCGAGCCGGCACAGCTCGACGAGCTGCTTGACGCGGACGCCTACGAGCAGCATATCTCCTGATCGACGACCCGGAACTCAGCGCCCATGAACTATATACCTGTCACAGCAGACGAGCGGGAGCGGATGCTCGAGCGCATCGGTGTCTCCGCCGTCGACGAGCTGTTCAGCGACATCCCGAAGTCTGCGCGCCTGAGCCATGCGCTGGCTATCGGCGCAGGCCACGAAGAGCTTGAAGTCCAGACACTCCTTGCGCGTATCGCCGCCAACAACCGATGCAGCGATGACCTCATATGCTTCGCGGGAGGCGGGATCTATGACCGCTACCTCCCGGCGCTTGTCGATAACATCCTGCAACGTCCCGAGTTCTTCACGGCCTACACTCCCTATCAGCCTGAGGTCAGTCAGGGGACCCTGCAGGCCATCTTCGAGTTCCAGACCGGTATCTGTGAGCTGACAGGACTTGATGTCGCCAACGCCAGCATGTATGACGGAGCGACCGCTCTGGTCGAAGCCGCGCTGATGGCCTGTCGTGTCACGAAGAACCGCTCGCGGGTCCTGGCCGTCGCGGGCCTCCACCCCGAGAAGATCGAGACGATCCAGACCTATTCTGCGGCAGGGAACTTCAGCTTCGAGACGGCAGCTGAGATCGGACCGCTGCTGGATGAGACCGTCGCGGCCGTCCTGATCCCGTATCCTGACTATCACGGCATCATCGCTGACGTCAGTCCTCTGATCGAAGCCGCACATCAGGTCGGTGCGCTTGCGGTGCTCGATTGTGACCCCGTGCTCCTGTCGCTT
Source organism: Actinomycetes bacterium (assembly GCA_009785855.1). GTDB lineage: Bacteria > Actinomycetota > Coriobacteriia > WRKU01 > WQUG01 > WQUG01. The sequence continues at coordinate 20,631 of WQUG01000021.1, read as the reverse complement.
CTGAAGTCACCGGCTGAGCTCGGCGCCGACATCGCGACCGGAGAGGCGCAGTCGCTCGGGAACCCGATGAGTCTCGGTGGACCGGGATTGGGGATGTTCGCCTGTAGCGAGAAGGTGATGCGGCAGATCCCGGGCCGACTGGTCGGCAAGACCGTCGATTCTCAGGGCAACGACGCCTATGTCCTGACGCTTGCGACCCGCGAGCAGCATATCCGGCGCGAGAAGGCGACCTCGAACATCTGCAGCAATCATGCCTTGAACGCGCTTGCCGCCGGCGTCTATATGGCGGCGCTCGGCCCTGAGGGCCTGCGGGAGGTCGCCCTGAGTTCCTGTGCGAAGGCGCATCGCCTGCATGACGAGCTGATCGGGACCGGCCTGTTCCGCGACCGGTATCCGCAGGCGCGTTATGGCTATGAGTTCATCGTGGACTGGAGCGGATCCGAGTCCTTCGATGCGGTCTATCATGACCTGCTTGAAGCCGGTATCCTGCCCGGTATCCGGGTGGGGGAGCGCGGACTGCTCATCGCGGTGACCGAGAAGCGCAGCGAGGCTGAGCTCGGGCGGTTCCTGGAGGAGGTGCACGCGCATGGCTGAGACCAACGCTTATCGCGGACCCCGTCCGACCCTCTATGAGACCTCGCGTCCGGGCGCCCGCTGTCTTCGCTGCCCGCCTGCTTCCGTTGAGGGCATCGATGCGGTCGAGCTCTTCGGCCCCTATGCGCGCACGACGCCAGCTGCTCTGCCGGAGGTCTCAGAGATAGAGATCATGCGCCACTATGCTCATCTGGCCGCGATGAACTTCGGCGTCGACACGGGCTCCTACCCGCTGGGTTCCTGCACGATGAAGTACAACCCGCGCATCAACGAGTGGGCTGCGCGGCTCTCAGGATTCGCGAACATCCATCCCGCACAGCCGGACTCGACCCTGCAGGGCGCGCTGGCGCTGATCCATGAGCTCCAGAAGGATCTGAGCGAGATCGCGGGGCTTCCCGGCGTCAGTCTTCAACCCGCCGCTGGTGCGCACGGGGAATACACGGCGCTCATGGTCTTCCGTGCGGCGCTTAAGGCGCGCGGAGACGCTCGTCGCAAGGTCATCATCCCCGACACCGCCCATGGCACGAACCCTGCTTCCGTGATCATGGCCGGCTATGAGGTCGTGACGATCCCATCGACCACAGAGGGCCTGGTCGATCTTGAGGCGCTCAAGGAAGCGCTGGACTCAGACACGGCCGCGTTCATGCTCACCAACCCCAATACCGTGGGGATATTCGATCCTCAGATCCTGGAGATCACGGCAGCCGTCCACGAAGTCGGCGCCTTCGCCTACTGTGATGGCGCGAACCTGAACGCGATACTCGGGATCACGCGTCCGGGTGACCTGGGCTTCGACGCCCTTCACATCAACCTGCACAAGACCTTCTCAAGTCCGCATGGGGGAGGCGGCCCCGGCGCCGGTCCGCTCTGTGTCAGCGCGGAGCTTGCGCCGTATCTTCCCGGTCCGGTGGTGGCCTGCGATGAGGAAGGGGTCTTTCATCGGGTGACGCCTGAAAAGAGCATAGGACGCGTTCGCACCTACCTGGGCAACTTCGGCGTGTTGGTCAGAGCCTACGCCTATATCAGGTCGAACGGCGCGGAGGGCCTGCGTGCTGTCGCTGAGCAGGCTGTGATCTCAGCGAACTACCTGAGGGTCACCCTGGGCGAGATCCTTCCGGTCGCCTATGATCGTCACTGCATGCATGAGTTCGTGCTGAGCGCTGCTCGTCTCAAATCAGAAGAGGGTGTGACGGCTCTTGACATCGCGAAGCGTTTGCTCGACTATGGGTTCCATCCTCCGACGATCTATTTCCCGCTGATCGTCGCGGAGGCCCTGATGATCGAGCCCACGGAGACCGAGCCGGTGGCTGTTCTGGACGCCCTCGCAGAGGCGTTCTCGAACATCGTCGAGGAGGCGAAGACGGATCCAGACCTCCTCAGGCAGGCGCCGCTGAGCACCCCGGTACGTCGCCTGGACGAGGTGTCGGCAGCGCGCAGCCCGCATTTGAGAGTCATACAAACGTTCTGTTCATAGGAGGACACATGAGCCCGGAAGAAAAAGAACCGAAGGAACAAGGCTACCAGTTCGGGATCGGCTTGATCGAGCGTCGTGCCATCACCTACATCATCGATGAGATGGATGTCGGGCGGCAACTCTTCGACATCCTGAAAGATCCCTACATAAAGAACCGCATCGATCCCGTCAAGATGCAGCAACTGATCGCCGACCCGGAACTGCTCGATGCCTTCAAGGAAGAGATCGAGAAGGTCCGCAAGGGCCTGGAGTAGCCAGGTCATCGAAGGGGAGAGCGCGATGGATTGTGTGATGTGCGGAAGACCGGTTCAGGGAGCGGGGGATATCTGTGCCGCGTGTCAGGATGAGCTCGGTCAACCCACGACCTCGTTCTCTCCGGTCGTGGCGACCAGCGACGATGAGGCGCCGTCCTCACGCAAGCCTGCCACACCGCGTCCCTTCCGACTTCTGGTGACGCGCGGGCCGCATGTCGATGAGTCGTTCTACCTCGACAGCGAGAAGATGAGCATCGGGCGTGACCCGCATGCCGAACTGTTCCTGAACGATCGCACGGTCTCGCGCGAACATGCCAACATCAACCGCAGCGGCACGCGCTTCGTACTCAGGGACGCTGATTCGCTGAACGGCACCTATGTGAACGGGAAGATCGTCGACGAGATAGCGCTGGAAGAGGGAGACGAGATCCAGATCGGTACCTTCCACCTGCTCTTCACCAGTCGCAGCGACGAGGATCTTCATCTGTGAGCTCATATCTGACTATCGGGGAGGTCGTCCAACGCCTGAAGCGGGAGTTCGGCGATCTCTCTGTCTCCAAGTTACGTTACCTTGAAGATGAGGGTCTGATCGAGCCCGGTCGTACGGAAAGCGGTTATCGTCAGTTCACGACCAGCGACGTCGAGCGCATCACGCTCATCCTGCGATTGCAGGAACGCTACTTCCTGCCCCTGTCCATCATCAAGAAGAAGCTGAATGAGCACGAGTCGGGAAGCCCGGTCCCTGAGATCGAAAGCCTGCTGGGGATCGCGCATGAGACCACAGAAGAGTCGCCTGCTGCCGGCCAGGACGCCGCGCTCGACCTTGAGGCCGTCTCGAGCGCTACCCATGCGCCCGTCAGCTTCATCCGGGAACTTCAGGAGTTCAACATCATCGGTACTGAACAGCTGCCCACGGGCCGGGGGGTCTCCTGCGCCGACCTAGAATGTATCCGTGCCGCATGGGGTCTGCGCAACGTCGGAGTCGAGCCACGCCACCTGCGCATGTACGTGACCTTCGCTGATCGCGAGGCGCTGGTCTATGAGCAGTTCCTCAGGCCGACCTATCGGCACAAGACTCCGGAATCGCGCAAACAGCTGAGGGAACGTCTGGCAGAGATCGACGAACATACGGCCGTACTCAAGGAACAGTTGTTCCACCGTGCGCTGCACGACAGCCTTGATGACCTGGTCTGAGAAAGGGGCCTTATGGACTACCAGAACTACATACGCACGATCGAGGACTGGCCCCAGCCGGGTGTCAGCTTCAAGGACATAACGCCCCTGTTGGCTGACGCTGTCGCTTTCAGGACGACCGTCGACGCCATGTGCGCTCCCTTTCAGGGGGCAGGTATCACCAAGGTCCTCGGCGCTGAAGCGCGCGGGTTCTTCTTCGCCACCGCTATCGCGTATGACCTGGGCGCGGGATTCGTCCCCGCGCGCAAACCCGGCAAGCTCCCCTACAAGACGATCAGCGAGTCCTACGTCCTTGAATACGGGGAGAACCGTCTCGATATCCACGCGGACGCCCTGACGCCTCAGGATCGCGTCCTGATCGTCGACGATGTTCTGGCGACCGGAGGGACGGCTGCGGCGAAGACCCGCCTCGCAGGTCGATGCGGGGCTACGCTCGTCGGCTACTCGTTCTTCATCGAGTTGAGTTTCCTGAAGGGACGCTCACAGATCGATCCCGACCTGCCCTGCTCGGTCCTGGTCACTCTCTGAACCGGGAGCGCTTCTTTACCGTTCTGTAACAGGCAGCAGCGTTTTGGTTACGTGCCTGTGGAAATACGATGAAGGGATAGTACGATAGGTATGTGAAGTACTGTCGTATACATACCCGCGTATTTTCCTGCGTTCTGGCGGCCCTCATGCTGCTCGGCAGCCTGTCCGCAGCGATACCTGCTGCATCAGCGGCGCCTCAGAACAGCTCTGTCGCTGACCTTCAGCAACAGGCAAGCGCTGCCCAGGATAAGCTAAGCGCTCTGTCCACCCAGATGGAAGTCGCGTCAGAGAGCTACTACAAGGCGCAGGCCCAGACTGAGCAGACCAAGGCGAAGATCACACAGAGCCAGAAGGACCTCGCCGCGGCCCAGGAACAGCTGGCGGGCTATCAGCAGCAGCTGAACCTGCGCGCGGCCGCGACCTATCGTACGGGCGGCGACTCGGTCCTCTCTCTGCTCTTCGGCTCGGCGAGCTTCCAGGATCTGGTCACCCGCTTCGATCTGATCTCAAGGATCACCCAAAACGATGAGAACCTGATCAAGAGTGTCCGCAGCACGAAAAGCAAGATCGAGCACGAACAGTACAATCTGGAACAGCAACAGGCGCAACAGGTCAAACAGCAGGCCACCGAGTATGAGAAACTCCAGCAGGTCCAGGGCCTGATCGCTGACCAGAAGAGCTATGTCGATTCGCTCAACACGCAAGTCAAGGACGCTATCGCAGCCCAGCAGAAGGCGCAGGCCGAAGAAGCTCAGCGCCGGGCAGCGGCAGAGCAGCAAGCTGCGAACACCGGCGGCGGACAAGGCAGCCCCAGTGGGGGAGGCGGGGGTTCGTCCTCCGGAGGCGGGGGAGGCGGCGGCGGCGGCAGCAGCGGCCTGTCGCTGAGGCCCTTCAATCCTGCCGCACTGGGCGCCGGGCATCCGGAGATCGTGACGATCGCACGGCGCTACATCGGGGTCCCGTATGTCTGGGGCGGGACGTCACCGTCCGGATTCGACTGCTCGGGTCTGGCGCAGTACTGCTACCGCCAGATCGGAGTCAGCATCCCGCGGGTGGCCAGTGACCAGTACTGGGCGGGTAACTACATCCCGGCCAGCAGACGAGACCTGCTCAAACCGGGAGACCTGATGTTCTTCGCTACCGATCTCTCAGATCCCAGCACGATCCATCATGTGACCATCTACTCGGGTAACGGCATGATGATCGAGGCCCCTTATACCGGCGCCTCGGTACGCGAGATCTCAAGCTATCGGTCCGAATTCATCGGCGCGGTGCGTCTGCCCTGACGACTCTTGAGCTGATGCTCAGAAACCCCCTCTATACTGCGAAAGCCACCCGCCTGATCAGCTGGGCGAAAGAACTGGAGCGCTTCTGCCAGGCGATCGAGCTGGCTGAGCTCACGTTGACGTTCGTCTCCTCAGATGAGATGCGATCCCACTGCCAGACGATCGTCCATGATGCCGATACCTTGGCACTGCCTCAGCGACTCATCCCGGCAGCCCGGGCCCTGGGTGACGCCGCGTATCTTCTGGAAGAAGCTCTGACCGGTGGCGTCTCGAACGCCGAGGGGACGGTCGTGATCGACGAAGAAGCATACCGGCGCGCGCATGCCTATACGCTCAAGGCCCTTGAGGCGCTCCGGTCTCCGGCGCGCAGGTATGGCGCTGATATGGATCAGCTGGAAACCGTCGGGGGGCTGTATCTGTGAAAGAACGACCCTGTGATATCTGGCGTGTCCGGATCGTGCGTATCAACGCCTACGATGACTTCGATTTTGAATGGCACGATGACATCCTGTATCGTGTTCATGCCGGAGAACAGATCGCCATCCGTGATCTCTGGCGCGTTGAGATCCTGTCTGCGGCCACCGGAGAGTTGAAGCGGGCTGTCAGGACCTTTGAGAGCCTGGAGGCCGCGGAGAATCTCGCTGCGCAGATCACCGATCAGAGCCACGAGTTGAGCGTTGTCGACTTCATGGACGTCTATCTGGTCGATTACTGAGGCACAGGAGCCTGTATAAATGTCTGATAATAAGTATTATGTAAATAATTAGATCAAAGGTCTGAGCCGCGGTTCTTCCCCGGTATCGTTATACGAACCTTAACTGTCCTTCTGTGATGAGGGCCTCAACGTCATGAAGGCTGCCGAGGACCTGGTCGGCCAGCGCGCGGATATCTGGCGCAGGCTCAACGATGTCCGGGATCATGATCACATACATACCGGCGTTTCTGCCCGCCTGCACGCCCGCGACTGAATCCTCAAGGACCAGACATCCCGGGGCAGGAACGCCCAGGGCTTCTGCTGCCTCCAGGAAGATGTCAGGGGCAGGCTTGCTCGCCCGTGCCTGGTCGCCCCCGATCACCACAGAGAAGAACGCTTCGAGCTGCGCAGCTTTCAGATGTTCGGCTACTCTGTCATGATGCGTGGAACTGGCCAAGGCGCAGGGCACGCTGCGTTGTTCGAGCGTCCCCAGAAGATCGAGAAGCCCCGGCTTCAGCGGTGGGCCCACTCGTCTGATGTATTCACGGTCCAGATCCCAGAACCGTCTTTCGATCGCACGGTAGCGCTCATAGTCATACCCGCAGATCTCTGAGAAGATCTTGCTTGTCTCGGTATGGGTCTTCCCGATGCCGTCGGTGTAGCGCTCCAGGCTGATCGGGCTGCAGCCATATTCGGCTCCTGCCTGGTTGAGCAGCTGCCAGCCCAGACGTTCCGTATCGAACATCAGGCCGTCCATATCGAAGATGACAGCAGAGAGTTCCTGATGCATAACCGTTACATCATCTCATAAGGATCGACGTCGACGGCGATATTGACACCGCGCGCAGGACCCAGTGACTTCAGCGCTGTGCTGACCAGGGGGCCCAGCGGGAGCGCTCTGTCGGATTTCAGCAGGATATGGAAGCGCCAGAGTCTCTTCGCGCGCTCGATGATGCAGGGAGACGGCCCCAGGACCTGTACTTCCGGCGAACAGGACGCCACGTCATCTCGCAGGGCTCTGGCCAGCTCCTGGCTGAAGCGGGCGACGCGCTCCTGGTCCTCTGATGAGAGCAAGATGTTACAGAGATGGCCGAAGGGCGGATAGCCCAGCTCGCGGCGCAGCCTCCGCTCCTCTTCATACAGTGCCGACGGATCATGAGCGGCGACCGCTTCGATCGCCGGTTCTTGCGGAAGATAGGTCTGTATGATGACCTGACCAGGCAGGCGGTCCCTTCCTGCCCTGCCGGACACTTGCTCAAGTAACTGATAGGTCCGTTCAGGCGCGCGGAAGTCGGGGATGTTCAAGGTGATGTCTGCGGTCACGACGCCGACGAGCGTAACATCCGGGAAGTCATGCCCCTTGGCGATCATCTGGGTCCCGACCAGGACCCCGCTCTCCTGCTCCTGGAAGATCTTGAGCAGCTCTTCATGAGCATGAGCGCCGCTCGTGGTGTCACGGTCCATCCTGACCACTGACCAGCCCGGTATCAGACGCTTCAGCTCCTCTTCGACCTGCTGGGTCCCTACGCCGAACTTGCGCAGGTAAGGCGACCCGCACTGCGGGCAGCGCTCATAGACGACGAAGCTCGCGTCACACTGATGACAGCGCAGCGTGTTGTTCGTCGCATGGAAGGACAGCGAGGTCGAACAGCTCTCGCAGTGTGGCACGAAGCCACATTCCCGGCAGAGCAAGAACGAGGAGAAGCCGCGTCGGTTGAGCAGGAGCAGCGCCTTTTCTCCGCGTTCATAGACCTCATGAAGTCCCTGCTGCAGGCGTACGGAGAACAGGCTGCGGTTCCCACGCTCGAACTCACGTGTCATGTCGACGATAGTGACCGGCGGCAGAGCGGCGCCGTTGATGCGCTCAGGCAGCGTGAGCTTGCGGCAAGGCAGGACTTCTCCCCTCCCCTCCCGCGCAGCCTCAAGGCTCTCCAGTGAAGGCGTCGCACTGCCCAGTATCAGAACAGCGCCCTGACGCAGGGCAAGCTGTTCGGCGACCGCCCGGGCATGATAGCGCGGTGAGTTGTTCTGCTTGTAGGAGCTGTCGTGTTCCTCATCTATCACGATAAGACCCAGATCATGGTGTGGTGCGAACAGGGCTGAGCGGGCTCCGACCACCACCGGCGCCTCACCGGAGCGGATCCGCGCGAACTCGTTAGCCCTCTGGCGCGGGGTCAGGCGTGAGTGGAGGACCGCGACCTGATCTGAGAAGCGCGCGCGATAGCGCCCGACGGTCTGGGGTGTCAACGAGATCTCGGGGACCAGGGTCAGGCAGGTCTTTCCCGCGGTAAGACTCTGTTCGATCGCCTGGAGATAGACCTCGGTCTTACCCGAGCCGGTCACGCCCGCCAGGACGAACGCCTGCGGCTGAGCGCTTCGAAGGGCCGCGCTGAGGACTTCCAGGGCACGGTCCTGCCCGTCACTGAGCCGCGCGGGTCTGTCAGCCTCGTTGATCAGAGGACCGGGAGCTGCCCCAGGGCTCTGTTTCCGGGCTTTGACGGGGGCGATGACCTCATAACTTCCGTCTGCTTGTTTCTTCAACCGGGGGATCGTCGCCGAAGCGAGGAACAGACGCAGGCAACTGATGAGCGGCGCCGCATACCAGGAGGATATCCATCGGGCCAGATCAAGGGCTGCGGCATCGAAGAGACCGCGCGTCAGGACCTCAGTGACCGTCTTCGTGTTCTCGTCGGCCTCAGCATCCTCGTTGACCGCGGTGACATAGCCCAGGGCTGGACGCGCTCCGAATCCGACCAGGACACAGTCGCCGACCTGCGGTGCTCCCTCGGTATCTGGCCAGGAATACGAAAACGGCGCGTCCAGGGCGCGCGCCGCTATATCGATGAGTACCTCAACTACCATGCTTCGATTATAGCAAGCACTCCGGACGGCCCGGTGTTATGATGAAGACCCGCTCGTCGACAGATGAAAGAAGGCGACGTATGGAACTTTATATATTCCCGACTTGACCCTACTGCCTTGAGCTACGTGCCTGGATGGCACGAAACAAGATCGAGTTGCCCTTGAAGGACGCGACGGATCCCGCCATCGCGGATGAACTGCGCGCGACAGGCGGCAAGGTCCAGGTCCCGGCACTGCTCCATGATGGCGAGATCCTCTACGAGAGCAGCGATATCAGGGACTGGCTTGATGCTCAACTCTGAGTAGCGCGCTTCAGTTCCTCGATGCGATCACAGCGCTCCCAGCTGAAGTCCGCCTCATCGCGCCCGAAGTGTCCATAGGCGGCCGTCTTGCGGAATATCGGACGGCGCAGATCGAGGTCGCGGATGATCGCCCCCGGTCTCAGGTCGAAGACCTCGCTGATCGCTTTCTCGATCATTGCGGTGGAGACTTCCTCGGTATTGAAGGTGTTGACCATGATCGAGAAAGGACGCGCCACACCGATGGCGTAGGCCAACTGGATCTCGCAGCGCCGCGCAAGTCCCGCTGCCACGACGTTCTTGGCCACCCAGCGCGCCGCGTAAGCTGCCGAGCGGTCGACCTTCGTGCAATCCTTGCCGGAAAACGCGCCTCCCCCATGGCGCCCGAAGCCGCCGTAGGTGTCGACGATGATCTTGCGGCCGGTCAGCCCTGAGTCGCCCATCGGCCCCCCGATCACGAAGCGCCCGGTCGGATTGACATAGATCTCGGCATCAGAGAAGTCAAGATGCTCCTGCTCGAAGACCGGAGCGATGATGTGCTCGATGAAGTCCGGCTTCATCCGGGTCTCGATGTCGATCCCGTCGGCATGCTGCGAAGAGATCAGTATCTTCTCGACAGCCACCGGACGGTCATCCTCGTAACGGACCGATACCTGGGTCTTGCCATCCGGACGCAGGTCGCCGAGCAGGCCGCTCTTGCGCACGGCGGTCAGACGTTCTGCCAGGCGATGTGCCAGATAGATCGGCATCGGCATGAGCTGCGAGGTATCCGTGCAGGCATAGCCGAACATCATCCCCTGATCGCCCGCACCGATGTTCTCGAGCGGATCGCTTGCCGTGCCGGCTTTCGCCTCGAAACTCTCGTCGACCCCCAGCGCGATGTCGGGACTCTGTGAGTGCAAGGTCGATATCACCCCGCAGGTCTTGGCATCGAAACCGTAGGCGGCATCGTTATAGCCGATCTCGTCGACGACGCGGCGCACGGTCGTATCCACATCCACATAGGCGCGCGTACGGATCTCGCCGCCCACGACGACCAGGCCGGTCGTCGTGAAGGTCTCGCAGGCGCAGCGGACCTGCTCCAAGCCGCCCGGTTGATCCTTCTCGCGACGGATCTCGTCGGCCAGTATACCGTCTAAGATCGCATCCGATATCTGATCACAGATCTTGTCCGGGTGACCTTCGGTCACACTCTCGGATGTGAACAGGTAACTCTGTGCCATCGTCTCCTCCTTTGTGCGTAAAAACCATGAAAACTATAACACTCTTCCGCAGCGCCCACGACTAAGAGATAATAGTTTCACTGTCACCGTGTTCTGAGGAGGAGCATGTCTCATAAGCCTCGCGTACGCTTCGCGCCCTCGCCCACCGGATCGTTGCATCTGGGCGGTGCGCGGACCGCGATCTACAACTGGGCCTTCGCCCGCAGTTGCGGCGGCAGCTTCATCCTGCGTATCGACGACACCGATCCGGAGCGCTCGACGCCTGAGAACATCGCACAGATCATGCGTGCCCTTGCATGGCTGGGGCTTGACTGGGACGAGGGACCCAGCTTCCAGACCGAGCGCGCCGGGATCTATACGGCGGCTCTGAAGACACTTTCCGAGCGCGGCTGGGCTTATCGCTGCTTCTGCAGCCCGGCCGAGCTTGCCGCCAGACGCGACGCTGCGCGCGGTCGGGGGGGTTTTTCCGGCTATGACCGGAGCTGCCGCGCCCTGACTGAGGAGGAGGCCCAGGCCCGTGCCGATGCCGGTGAGCCCTTCGCTTGGCGCCTGAAGGTCCCGGATGACCGGGGGCCGGTCGTCTTCGAGGATGCGGTGCGCGGGCGTACCGAGTTTCCCCTCGACGCCATCGACGACTTCGTGCTGGTCCGCAGCGACGGCACACCGACCTACAACTTCGCCAGCATCGTCGATGACGCTGACATGGCGATCACCCACGTCATCCGTGGCGACGATCACCTCAGCAACACCCCTAAGCAGATACTGGTCCTCGAGGGCCTGAGGGCGCCGGTCCCGACCTTCGCTCACCTCTCGATGATCTGGGGTCCGGATGGCAAGAAGCTCTCGAAACGCCATGGTTCGACCGGGGTCGAAGAGTACGCGGGGCAAGGCTATCTGCCCGAGGCCTTACTGAACTATCTGGCGCTTCTGGGCTGGAGTCTTGACGGTGAGACGACGCTCATTGACGCGGAAACGCTGAAGTCACGCTTCAGCCTGGATCGCATCTCGAAGAACCCCGCGATCTTCGACTTTGCGAAGCTGACTTGGATGAACGGGGTCTATCTGCGCGAGATGCCGGTCGAGCGCTTTACTCAGCTGATGGCAGAGCGCCTGCAGCAAGCGGGATTGGCTGATGAGGCGGACTTCGAGGTGCGCCGCGCCTGGTATCTCAAGCTTGCCCCGCTCGTCTCAGAGCGCATAAAACTGATGACCGAGATCGTCCCGCTGGTGCGCTTCCTGTTCGTGGAGTCGGTAGAGCCCGATGAGACCGCGCAGACGAAAGTCCTGGGCAAAGACCCGGATCTCGTCAGACGTGCCCTGAGAGCGGCTCTGGAGGCCCTGGAAAACGTATTAGAGGCTGAGTGGGATACCGCACACATAGAAGCCGCTCTGGCCGATCTGCCGGCCAAGGTCGACGCCAAGCCGCGCCTGGCCTATCAACCCCTGCGCGTGGCAGTGGCCGGATCGGTCGTATCTCCCCCGCTTAACGAATCCATGGAGCTTCTGGGGCGCGCCAGAACGCTTGCGCGCATACGAGCGTTGAGCTAGAGGAAGGTCAGAGGATGTCGTTTCGAGAGATACGCAAGGCCCGTCGCGATCAGGCGCTGAGCGAGGAAGAGAGCCGGGCGATCATCGATCGGGCGACGCACGGGGTCCTGGCTCTGCTCGGAGACGAGGGCTATCCGTATGCGGTCCCTCTCTCGCATGCGCGCCTCGGCGATACGATCTATTTCCACAGTGCCGTCCGCGGACATAAGATGGACGCACTCGCACGTGGCGATAAGGCCTCATACTGTATCGTTGATGCCGATCAGGTCGTTGCCGAGGAGTTCTCGACCGCTTATCGCAGTGTCATCGCCTGGGGTCGCGTCAGCATCATAGCAGACGACGAGGAGAAACGCGCTGCCCTCAGCGCGCTGGCGGATCGCTACTGCAAGGACGGCATCGCCTCAGACTATGACCAGAAGCTTGCCGCTGAGATCGCGAGGAGCTGGCCCGCCGTACTGACCTTCAAGCTCGAGATCGAGCACCTCAGCGGCAAGCAGGGTCGCCTGCTTGCAGGTGGCGCCTAAGCCGTCCTGCGCCTTCTGCGCCATCCTGCGAGCCAGAGCAAGGCCACGAGTGTTCCGAGGCCGGTCAACGCAAGGAAACTGAGCGGATACGCCCGGTCACCGGTGCGCGGAAGTCCCTTACCCGGTGTCGTCTGTTCCTTGACGGGCGCGAGCTTCGCCTGTGGAACAGCCTTCGGTCGCGGATCGGACTTCGGCTGTTGCCCGGGCTTCGGCTTTGGATCAGGCGTCGGTTGCGGATCAGGCGTCGGCGCAGGGGGCTCATCTGCCTGCATATAGAGATAACCGACGGTCACACTGTCCGTTGTCAAAGTCCCGCTTACCGGTGCGCTCGCCAGATCGTGTCCGACCAGCACATAGGTCACCGCCGGTGTTCCGGTCGTGATCGTCGAGGGGGCAGAGGTCGTGTAGGACTTGCCCGAGATGGAGCCGATGATCGTCGGCAGCTGGATCTCTGAGCACTGGCACATATAGGTGGTCGTCACCGTCAGAGTCCGGGGTGCGTAACGGTAGACCACGGTCTGACTCCCATAGATATAACCCGACTGAGGCGCGCCTGACGCATCCCAGCCCACCAGGTCATAGGTGACCGCCGGTGTTCCGGTCGTGATCGTCGAGGGAGCCTCTGTTGAATAGAAGGCGCCCTGATCGAAGATCTGCGTTCCCGGCGTCAGAAGATCATCGCCGGAAGCATCGTCTACCCAGCGGGTGGTCAACTGTGGGGTGTCGAAGAAATATGCGTAGATGTTCACTGCCGCGGCCGGCATCACGAAGCTCGTGGTGGCTGCTGTGGTGTCACCCAGCGTCGCATTACCTGAATAGAGATACCAGTACATGAATTTAGCAAGCTCTGCTGGTCGCGCTGTCAGCGTCACGACCGTGCCGGGAAGAGCATAGTCATTATCAGCGACCGCAGTCCCGTTGCCGTAGGTGTTCAGCGCGATCTTATAGGCGACTACGTTGATGTCGAAGTTCGTGAACGCCGTGCCGAAACTTGTCGAAAAGCCCGTCGCAGAGGGATCGATGACGTTGGTGCGCAGGGAGTTTCCTGCGGGAGGATTGATCTTGTATTGTGCGATGTTCCCGGTGAAACAGACGCTTTGTCCGGACAGCACGGAGAGATTGGTGTAGCCTGCCTGCGCAGTGTAGACACCCCCACCGTAGAGTCCCGCGACGTTGTTCGCGATAGTACCTCCCATGGCATAGGTCCCGGAGCTCACGTAGACACCTCCACCGTTGCTGGATGCCTTGTTCCCCATGATGTTGCCCGTAGTCGATACCGTCGTCTGGGAGGCGGCGAAGATCCCTCCGCCGACGCTCGTTGACGAGTTGTCTGAGATCGAACCTGCGGTCATCGTGAAGGTGGTCGGCGCCGCCGAGGTCCCCTGCATGATATAGACGCCGCCGCCGCCGTAACCGCTCCCGCCGGTCGACTTGTTCCGCGCGATCGTCCCGCCGCTCATCGTCAGCGGAACCTGGCAGGCGATGCCTGCGCCACCGGCAGCGGTATTGTCAGATATCGTTCCACCGCTGATCGTGATCGGGCCGTTATAGGTCGAGTACTTGAAGTCGTAGATCCCTCCGCCGTAGGTCCCGCCGTTGTTACCGGAGATCTCACCGCCGTTGATCGTGATAGGGCCGCCTTCACTGTAGATACCGCCGCCCCCCGACGCCGTGTTGCCGGAGATCGTTCCATCGTTTAAAGTGAAGAGAGCACCACCGGTAGTGACGACACCGCCGCCGTTACCGGCCTTGTTATTGGAGATCGTCCCTCCGTTCATGGTGAAGAGGCTGCCGTTGTTGTATACGCCGCCACCGTTGATCCCGGTATTGCCCGTGATCGATCCTCCGTTCATGGTGAACGAGCCCTTGGACATCGGGGTATTGAACACGCCGCCACCCAGGCCGGTGTTCGTGTTGCCATTGGCGCGGTTACCGGAGATCTCTCCTCCCCACATGACGATCGTTCCGTCGTTGCGGACAGCGCCTCCGTTGATGCTCTCAGAACCGACGCCACCCACGTTGCCGGATATCTTCGCTCCGTCCAAGATGACGAGCGTGCCCATCACCTGTATGCCCATACCGATCGTACCGGGATCGTGAGTGATGGTGACCGCTTCCAGGGTCGTCGATCCGGAAACATAGATCGTTGTGTAGTTCCCTGCTGCAGAAAGCACACCCCCGCCACACAAAGCGATGTCCTTGTTAGCGGGCATATCCAGTCGCGCGCCCAGTTCGATCGTGCCGTTGATGGCGATGACGTACTGAGTAGAGAGCGGCGCGCCAGCGATAGCGGCTCGCAGTTCCGTTTCATCTGAGACCGTGATGTTCGGCGCTCCGATAGCCGGAGCGCTCTCGGCTGTTACCGGCCGGATCACCAGCAAAGAAGTCACGAGCAGTCCTGCCAGTACGAAGGCCATTGTTCTGCGCGCTTTTTCAGATATATGATTCTCCCCCATGATGTTCCTTCCCCTTAAAGACAAAATCCCTCTAATATAGAGTATCATTTCTGAGGTTCCAGAGCATGAGACGTTTCTCCTTTGTAATATCAGACGGCGACCTCGATGAGGTCGCCGTCAGGCTTGCTCTGATCCGCAGCACAGTACTTAACCGATGTCGAGGTCGCGTCGCAGGAAGCTGGCGACGCCCATCGCGATCAGCGCTGCGCCGATCGCCGCAAGTATCACCAGCGTCCCGATATGGATCTTCTCTATCGGGTACTGCGGTATCCAGCCAAAGGGTGAGATCTTGATGACCCACTTCCAATGCTTGTTGTCACCCAGGAACACGCGCCCCAGATAGGTGGCGTAGAAGCCGACGCCCAGATATGACCAGGCGCTGATCGTGTTGCGGGGAGCAGCTCCCACCAGCAGCGCTGAGAAGCCGGTCATCGCCCAGATAGCCGGGAGATAGATAAGGATCATCTTCGAGTAGAGCCACAGATCGCCGACGTCGGTGCCCTTGAGGACGACCAGTGCGGTAAGCCAGAGCGACACGGCAGCGATCATGGTCATGACGACAGAGGCGATCAAAGCATAGATGAGGTAGTCGACGATCACGCGCAGACGCTTGATCGGCGTCGTGAGCATCCAATCCAGATGCCCGTTGAACTCCTCGCTGCGCAGCTTCAATATGATGAGCATCGAAGGGATACAGGCCACCAGGGCGAAGACGACCATGAGCAACGCGATGAAGACCTGGGCGGTGCTGAAGCCAGCGACCGGTTTAAAGAGGTTGCTGAAGAAGGTGCTCGATTCGATGAAGGGTCCGATGACCCCCAGGATCGAACCATAGGTCGCGCCCACAGCCACCATCACGATAGCCCAGCCGATGAGCTGGTTCTTCATGAGACGCCAGACCAGGCCGAAGTTGCTGCGCAGATAAGAAGGCGCATGCGCCTTTCCTTCGCGCTCGGGGATAAGGCCTGCGCCCAAGTCGCGTTGCCGCGCAAGCGCGAAAGCCACCGCTCCTGCGGCGAGCGCGACCACGAGCAGGATCGCATAGGGCCAGTAGGCGTTCTTGATATAGGGCTGACCCTGCAAGGGAAGACCCAATGGCGAGATATATGACAGGAACTGGATGTTCTTGTCCGTGCTGCCGCTGATCGCGAAGTCCCCGAAGATCCGGATTACATAGAAGAAGGCCACGATGAGCATCGCAAGCGTGTTGGCGCCGCGCGATGTCGAGGCCAGCTGAGCGACGATCGCCGTGATCGCTGCGAAGACGAGACCGACCGTGAAGAAGGCGGCTCCGTAGTTGAGCGCGCCGGCGACCGTGAACGAGGCGTCTGCCGCGCGCAGTGCGATGAGCGCCACGGTGGTGAAGGCGCTTACCAGGGCATTGACGATGACGGCGCAGAGCAGGGTCGAGGACAGGTTCGCGAGGCGTCCTACCGGCAGAGAGCGCAGGATCTCGAGACTGCCGCGCTCCTCCTCCTTGCGGGTCTGGCGTGTCACCAGAAAGACGTTCATGATCGCTACCAGCAGCAGAGAGAGCAGGAGCATCTCGTTGGCGCCGAGTACCGCGTAGGTGGCGACCTGTCCCTCCTTCAGGAAGACAGGCCCGAGCATCGCGACCATCGCCGGGATCTGCATGATCTGTGTGAAGCCCTGCAGGGCCGTCTTGTCATAGAGCGCCATCAGCTCGATCGGGCCGATCACGGTCAATAGTGTCAGGCAGAGGATCCAGATGAGCGAGTAAGTCATCTCGCGCTTCATGACCGACGCGAGCAGGCGCCGCGTCCCCCGCAGCAGCGAGTTGTTCTGAGCGTTGGCCATCAACGGTCACCCGCCTTCTTCTTGGGCAGGTACTGGGCGAAGATGCTCTTATGCATCTCGTTGTCGTCCTCTTCGCCCGAGATATGGATCTCATCGCCGTACTGCTTCATGAAGACCTCTTCGAGCGACGGCAGGGCCTCTCCCTCGACTTCCCAGCGCTGACGCAGCTCGGCAAGCGTCCCGTGTTCGACGAGCTTACCCTTGCGGATGATGCCGACGCTGTCGCAGAGACGTTCGACCTCAGAAAGGATGTGGCTGGAAAGTAAGATCGTCTTGCCGGCGGCCTTGATCTCAGCCACGTAGCTCTGGAAGACCTTCTCCATGAGCGGATCGAGTCCGGAGGTCGGCTCGTCAAAGAGATACAGATCGACATCGGAGGCGAGTGCGGCCACGAGTGCGACCTTCTGGCGGTTGCCCTTGCTGTAGCTGCGACACTTCTTGGTCGGGTCGAGCTCGAAGTTCTTGATCAGTTCGGCGCGACGCTTCTGGGCGGCATCCCAGGCAGGGCCGCTCTTCTCACGCAGGCGCAGGAAGAAGTCGATCACTTCTCCCCCGCTCATGTTCGGCCAGAGGCTCACATCACCGGGAACATAGGCGACCTCCTCGTGGATCGACGTCGACTCACGCCAGACATCCTTACCGAAGACCTGGGCGCTGCCTGAAGTAGCCTTGTACGAGCCGAGCAGAACGCGGATCGTCGTGGTCTTACCGGCGCCGTTGGGGCCGATGAAGCCGTAGACCTGCCCCGCGTCGACCTCCAGGTCGAGCCCGTCAAGGGCCCTCAGTTTGCCGAAGGTCTTGACGAGTCCCTTTGTCTCGATAACTGCCATCGTCTCTGCTCCTTTACGATAGAAGAACAATCCTGGTCAGTCTCAAAACTACACCTCTTGAGCACGCCGGTCAAGAGCGCTTCACATACTTCTCAGTGACTTCGAAGCGCTCAAGGTAGCGACCGAACATGAGGCGGATCTGAGCGCTGTAGGCGCCGACGCTTAAGTACACGAGCGTCGTGATGGGCGTCAGGATCCACTGCAGGAGCATGACGATCGCATACCAGCGTCCATAGCGCGCCGGCCGGGGAGGCAGCAGGGTCAGACTGGTGAGCATCGTGACGAAGATGCCAACGACCGCCACATGCTGGACCAGCGTGATCGTCTGCGGTACCTGGAAGATAGAGAGGCTTCGCAGCGAGGTCCTGCTCAGAAAGAGCATCAGGTACCCACCGATCGTGATGATGGGTGCGACGGCCGCCCAGGTGAAGCTGTTGTTGACCAGACGCATCCAGCGGGCAAAGGTCGGCCAGAAGGGCACCGTGCGGTCGCGGGTGAAGAGATGGCTGGCCACAAAGGCGACGTCGGCGACGCTGTAGGCCCAGCGGCTCGTCTGGACGAACTGGGCCTTGAGTGTACTCCAGTAGGTCCGTGACAAGACGACGTCCTGATAGACCGCGATGCGCAGGGACACGACGCGATAGTTGCCGTTGAAGTAGAGATAGCTGCGCCAGTACTGATGGGCGTCCTCGACGACCGTGCGCGTCGAAAGGAAGTTCATACCGATGAGCGCTTCCATCCCCTGGGCGTGCGAAGAGGCGTTGCGCAGCGCGTAGGTACGCACCGAGAGGATCATGTTCCAGAGCGAGTTGCTTGTCGCTATCACGCGCGTCGGCGCCGGGGCATCCCAGATGTTGTTCGTGAACAGGCAGATCGGCTGGAAGGAGACCTGCTGACGGTCCGGGGTCGTGATCCAGGCATAGCTTAAGTATGAGAAGTACTTGGGATCGGGACGGTTATCGGAATCGAGCTCGGTCAGGATCACGTTGCGCGGCGCGATATCCCGCTCAGCAAGATAGCTTGCGAGATAACGTCCCGCGCAACTCAGGTTGGCGCCCTTTCCTGCCACCTCATGCGGTACCGCATCGGGATGTCCGACGAAGAGCAGGTCGGAGAAGCGGCCCTGGTAGTTAGCAGCGATCCGCTCACGTGTTCTGCAGGAGGCTGCTGCTGCGCGCTCTTCATAGGCGATGGTCACGATCAGGCGCTTCGGGTCATAGTCACTCTCGAGAAGCGACTCCAGGGTCGGCCCCAGGACCTCATAGCCCTCATCGACGAAGCTAATGACAACCGCATGGTAGAGATCGGAAGGCCGGGGATAGTCCTCCGGCATCTGGCAGATCTGCTGAAGGTTGACGACATGCTGACGCAGGCCATACTGCAGAGAAAGGCGATCCGCTATCCGGTGTTCCAGCGATTCCTGGGGAGCCTCAAGCTCTGCGAGCCACAGATCCCAGTCGACCTGCTTGGACTGCTGATAGACGATGCGTCCCTGGATGGTGCGGAAGGCCAGCAAGAGAGAGCGGATGAAGGTGATGCTCACGACGCTCAACACATAGATCGAGGCCGCTAAGGGGCTCGTGAAATAGAGGACGAAGAGCAGGAGCAGTGCGCTGATGCTCAAGACCCCCGGGATGATCTCGAATGCGCGATAGACCCCCGGGCGCTTGCCCAGCGGGATCTCGATGTCAGGTGCCTGCGGCGACGTAGTCACGATACTCGCTCGCATAGATCCAGCTCGCCAGGATCAACGCCAGCCCGAGACCCAGGTAGAAGAAAGCGATGAAGGCGAGCGGTACCAGGTGCTCGACACGCAGGATCACACCCAGGGCGATCATGAACACCATGATGAGATAGCCCTGGATCGAGAAGATCCGGTAGAGGGCGATGCGATCTTCGTCAAACGCGGCGATCCGGCGCGCATACTTGTGTGAGACCGGACCGAAGATCAGGTAGCGGAAGAGCAGGAAGACCGGGATCGCCGCGAGATAGAGCCAGGCCTGATGCAGCTGCAGACAGCAGCGCAGTCCGATGATCGTGATGTTGAGGCCTGCGATCGCCCAGAGTATCCCGGCGATGATAAGAAGCGTTTTCGGTGTGAACATGCTTGTTATCGTACCACGAGGAAAGCTCGAAGCGAAATGTGAAAGCTCCCCTTTCGGGGAGCTTTTCAGATGCTGGTAGCCCGTACGGGATTCGAACCCGTGACCTCCGCCTTGAGAGGGCGGTGTCCTAAACCGCTAGACGAACGGGCCAGGTATGCGTAAACGTTGGCTGGGGTGGAAGGAGTCGAACCTCCACATACGGCACCAGAAACCGCTGTCCTGCCATTAGACGACACCCCAAAGCGCTTGCGCGGTATTCCATACTACCGGTTCGCAGCGCAGGCCGTCAACCGCGCAGCGTGCGGAGTGCGTCCATGAACGCGCGTATCATCTCGGGATCCTTGAGGCCACGCTGCGCCTCGACTCCGCTGGAGACGTCGATCCCCCAGGGATCAAGCGACAGGGCCTGTTCCAGATTACCGGTCGTGATGCCACCCGCAAGGAACCAGGGGTGAGTCGGCCGTTTCGCGTCCTTAAGGAAACCCCAGTCAAAGCGCTCCCCTGTCCCCTTGCCGTTATCGAGCATCAGGATATCGGCCACGGTCCTGTCGGCCGCTTCGATATCGGCCGCAGTGCGCACGGTAAGGGCTTTGATCACCGGGATATCGCAGCGCGTCTTCAAAGCTTCGATATACGTCGCGTTCTCGCTTCCGTGGAGTTGAGCGATCTCGATGGCGCCCGCCTTTGCAAGAGTGGCGACCTCTTCAAGCGCTGCGTCGACGAACACACCGACCGGGATGATGCCGGGTTCCAGGAGCTCTCTGAGTTGTTGCGCCTGCGCCGCAGTCACCTTACGGGGGCTTCTCGCGAAGACGAAGCCTGCATAATCCGGACGTACTTCGTTGATGACGTCGATGTCGGCGGGGCGACTGAGGCCGCAGATCTTGATGCGCGGCATCATGATGCGCCCCGCAGTTCTGCCAGCTCCTGCACCTTGTCAGC
>WQUG01000020.1 GCA_009785855.1 Actinomycetes bacterium | reverse complement strand
TCCTACACGCCGGCGGTCCTGCCGGTCTCGATCGACGAGGCCTTCGCCGACATCACGCCCGATACCTTCGATACGCGCCACCCCGTCGAGGTGGCCGCTGAGATCCTCGGGCGGGTGGCCGAGCTGGGCATCACGGGATCTGCCGGGCTGTCCTCGTCGATGACGGTCTCTAAGATCGGCTCGGACTTCTTCAAGCCGCGCGGGCTGACCGTCGTGGCGCCAGGGACAGAGGCCGACTTCCTTGCTCCCCTGCCCGTCTCGAAGATGAGCGGTATCGGGCCCAAGGCCCAGGAGCGCCTGAATCTGATGGGCATCGAGACCTTAGGCGCGCTTGCCGCTGCTCGAAGCGATGATCTGCGCCCGGTCTTCGGATCGCTGGCTACGCAGCTGCGAGAGCGCGCCGCCGGCATCGATGCGCGCCCGGTGCTGCCCGGACGCCCGGTCAAGTCGGTGTCGAACGAGAACACCTTTCCCCGTGATCTGCACACGCGCGCTGAGGTCGAGGAGGCGCTGCGCCGACTCGCGGCACACGTGGGACGCCGCCTGCGCAAGGCCGGCTTGCGGGGCCGGACGCTCTCTTTGAAGCTGCGCTATGCGGACTTCTCGACCAAGATCGTCAGCAAGACCTTCGATGCGCCCTTCGATAACGAGCGGGTCTTCCTGCCCTGGGTACGGGAGCTGCTGGATTCGGTGTGGGCTGAGGGGCGCGGTCTGCGACTGTTAGGGGTCGGGGTATCGAACTTCAGCGCCGATCGCGAGCAGTTGGGACTCTTCGACACGGAGTCTGCTTCGCGGCGCGCGGCCGATGAGCAACTCACGCGCAAGCTCGATGTCATCCGGGATAAGTTCGGCGAGGACGCGCTTATCAGCGGGCGTCGTCTGCTCGATACGCCAGACGGGCGATCGGAGACTCCCAGACCACGACCTCAGCGATCCTGACGCGGGGACCCACCACTTCGCTCAGGCGCTCGTAGATGACGCGCGCGAGGTTCTCTGCCGTGGGGCTGATCGTATCGAAGGGCGCCGTATCGTTGATATAGTGATGATCGTAGGTCTCAAGGACGCTGCGCAGGTCATCTTTGAGCGTCTTGAAGTCGTAGAGGATGCCGATGTCGTCGAGCTCGCGGCCCTCGACAGTGACCTCGATGTCCCAGGTATGTCCATGGAGCTCTGCGCACTGCCCCGGATACTCATAGAGGCGATGTGCCGCATCGAAGTGGTCCTTGACCGTCAGCGTGTACCTGCCCTGCGTCATGTCTTAGTCCTTTCCAGGAAACAAGCTGAGCGGAGTCGCCGTCCAGTCCTGTGCTGGTCCGCCTGCCGTGCCCTGCGTATCAAGCGCTTCGTTGACGAGCGCGTCAGCTTCGGTGTTGCCAGCGCGCAGCGTGTGTTCGAAGCTCCAGGATTCGAAGTCCTTCAGCAAGCCGTGGACCCGGGCGGCCAGGATCTTGAGCGCCGCGTTCTTGATCTTATAAGCGCCGGTGATCTGCTTGACCATGAGCTCTGAGTCCGCGATCATCTCGATCCCTGTCGCGCCGAGGGCCCGGGCGTTCTCTAGCCCCCAGATCAGCGCCTCATACTCGGCGACGTTGTTGGTCGCCGTCCCGATGAAGGCGCCGCCGGAGCAGACGATCTGCCCCTCGTGTTCCAGTACGAATCCGATGCCGGAGGGCCCGGGGTTGCCCCGCGAGCCGCCGTCGGTATGAAGTGTGAGATCCATGTCAGTCCTCCAGCACCAGAAGACGGCGACACTGCGGACATTGTTCGATGGTGTCTGAGGACTCGATCTCAGCGCGCCTGGCAGTCGGAGGCGTGAGAGAGCAGGCCAGACAGCGCCCGTTCACGAAACGCGCGACCACGACCCCGCCTTTCTCTGCCGCAAGCGCCTCGTAGCGTGCCCGGAGGTCCTCAGGCAGCCGAGCCGCGACCTGTGCGCGCTGTGCATCCAGGTCCGCCAGCTCTGCGTGCAGGCGGCCGGTCTGTTCGCGCCAGGCGGCGATCTCTGTCTGTTCACGGGCGGACAGCGACGCGACCTTCTCTTCGGTGTCGATACGCAGGAGCTCGAGGTCTTCGAGCTGCTGCAGATGTCCCAGGCTCTCGCTTTCCAGCGCGTCTTTGCGCCGGGCAAGGTTCTCGAGCTCACGGGTGAGCGTGGCGACCTCGCGGTGGTCGGTGGCCGCGTCGATCTTGCGTTGTTCTGCGGCTATCTTGGCGTCAAGGCTGGCAAGCGCAGCACTCGCGGTCTCGCTTTTCTGCGCTTCTTCTGCGATGCGGGCCTGTATCTGCGCGATGCGCATACCGCCTTCCTGCTTCTTGGCGCGCAGGGCCGCGACGGTCCGCTTCTGCGGCAGGGCATCGATACGGTCTTGCAGAACGCGTCGCTGCGTGTCGATATCCTGGATCTCCAGCAGCTGGGCACCACTCTCTTTCAGGTTCGCTGTCATGGGCGGTTCTTCCTGCGGTCCCTGACGTCTGATTGCAGGACACGCTTGAGCAGCGTGATCCGCACATCACTGGCTTCACAGGCAGGCTTCAGCGCATCGAAGAGCAGTGCTGCCAGCGGCCATTCGCTGACGTCGTGCCCGAGCTCGATGACGGAAAGTCCGAGATCGCGCGCCTCCAGGAGCTGGTGGTACTTCAGCTCACCGGTGATCAGCAGATCAGCGTGGCGGGCGCAGGCGGCCTCGATCACATCGCCGCCGGACCCCGTGGCGGTCACGATCGAGAATATCAGGTGGTCAGGGCCCCCACATCTTATCGTAAGGCGCACGGGAGTGCGGTAGAGGCGTGAAAGGCGATCGGCGATATGTTCGAGCGTGGTCTTGCGCTTCGTGCTCCAGAGCTGTGCGAAGTCAGGTTGTTCGAAGGGGGTCTCTTCCCCTTCGAACCAGTCAGCCAGAGTACCCTCAGACTTCAGATTCAAACCGTTTCCTAAAGACAGGCGCGCTTCCTCGCTCACATCGAGGTTCGTGTGACAGGCGATGAGCGCGATGCCGCTCTCACGCGCTGCGTATTCGAGCGTAAGTCCATACATCGAGGGTGCTTCATCCGGCTCCCTTGCCAGCCAGGTGGGATGGTGCGTGACCAGCAGATCTGCGCCGCACTGCGAGGCGCGCCGGATGGTCTCAAGATCAGGATCAAGCGCACAGGCGATATGCGTCACCGGACGCGAGGCCTCCCCGCTCAGCAGGCCCACGCGATCCCAGGGCTCCGCGTCTTGTGGGGGGTAACGCGCGTCGAGCAGCGCCTGTACGTCAGCGACGATCACCTAGTCGTCCTCGCCTTCCGCGGACTCCTCTTCGCCGTGTGGGTCGAAGTTCGGATCGGCGCTCTTGATCTCACCGGAGAGCGGCTCGCGTCCGTGTTTCTTCAGGTAGTCGTCGATGGCGACCTTCAGGCCGTCGGTGGCAAGCACCGAACAGTGCATCTTGACCGCCGGCAGTCCGTCGAGCTCGTCTGCGACGTCTTGCTTGCTCAGCTTGACGGCATCCTGGATATTGCGGCCCTTGACGAGTTCGGTGACGATCGAGGAGGTCGCGATGGCCGCGCCGCAGCCCAAAGTCTGGAACTTGCAGTCGGTGATCGTATCGGCATCGTCGACCGCGATCGTGATGTTCATGATGTCGCCGCAGACGGGGTTGCCGACCTCGCCTTCGCCGTCCGCGTCCTCGATCTTTCCCACGTTGCGCGGATTGCGGAAGTGGTCCATCACTTTCTCTGAATATATCATCGTCAGTCCTTTCTTAGAACGTGATCGCGTCGGGTCCGCAGAACATCTTCGTATAGACCGGCGACATCGCCCGGAGTTTCTCGATGATGGGTACCAGCGCCTCGATGAAGTCATCGACATCCTGCTCGGTGTTATCGCGGCCCAGCGAGACCCGCAGGCTGCCGTGCGCGATGACCTGCGGCACCCCGATCGCAAGCAGCACATGGCTGGGCTCCAGCGAGCCGGAGCTGCAGGCAGAACCGGTAGAGACCGAGAATCCGAGGTTGTCCAGTTGCAGCAACATCGACTCGCCTTCGACGCCCTTGACCAGAAGCGAGGCGAGGTTGGGCAGGCGATCGCCCTGCGTCACGGTGGCCTGGACGTTCTCCAGGCGCGAGGTGAGGCCGTCGATGACACGGTCGCGCAGGGCAGACAGCCGGGTAGCTTCGCTGTCGCGATCTGCCAGGGCCAGCTCGATCGCGGTGGCGAAACCGACGGCGCCGGCGACGTTCTGCGTGCCGCTGCGTCGCCTGGTCTCCTGACCGCCCCCCTTGATGAGCGCGTCGAAGCGCACGCCGCGCTTGAGATAGAGCGCGCCGACGCCTTTGGGGCCGTGCAGCTTATGCGCCGTGAAGGAGGCAAGGTCGACGTCGAGATCGACCACGGAGAACGGTACCTTACCCAGAGACTGGACCGCGTCGGTGTGCATGAGGGCGCCGGCCTCGTGGGCACGCGCGGCGATGCTCCTGATGTCGTTGATCGCGCCGATCTCGTTGTTGCTGTGCATGATGCTGACGAGCTTCGTGTCCTTGCAGATGAGCGCGCCCACATCGTCCGCATAGACGTGACCGTCCTTGCGCGGTCTGACCAGGTCCAGATCATAGCCGTGCTTTGCGAGCCACTTCGCCGTGTTGAGCACGGCGTCGTGCTCGTAGGCCGAGGTGATGATATGGCCGCCCTCCGGCGCGACCTTGCGCAGGATCGAGAAGAAGGCCTCGTTGTCAGATTCGCTGCCCCCGCTCGTGAACACCACTTCGGCGGGCTGTGCCGCCCCGATCCCGGCGGCGACCCGCGTGCGGGCGTCTTCAAGCGCGCGCGCTGCGTCGCGCCCGAGGGTATACAGCGAGTTCGGGTTGCCGAACTGCTCCGTGAAATAGGGCATCATCGCCTGTGTGACACGCGGATCCATCGCCGTGGTCGCCGCGTGATCGAAATACCTGCTGCCCATGCTGTCGTCCTTCTTCCTTGGATCTGCCTGCTCAGGGCTTACTGAGCTATCATCGCACGCCGCTTCGGGACTTCATAGAATATGCAACCGGGGTTTCATATTTGATGGTCAGGCGGCAGGATAGCGATGGCTGACGGCAGCGTTACGAGGCCACAGCGAATTTCTTCAGGTATTTGGCGACCTGATCGATCTCGATATTGACGGGTGAATCGATAGAAAGCTCGCTTAAGGTCGTCTGCTCGTTGATGGCCGGCACGACCAGACAGGTCACGAGGTCGCCGGAGAGGCGTGTCACCGTCAACGATACTCCGTTGATCGCGATGGGCCCACTCTCTATGAGGTAGTCGGTCAGGGGCACCGGGATCCGGAAGGTGTAGCTGATCGTATTGCCCGATGAGCTGCGTTGTTCCAGTATGCCGATGCCGTCGGTGATCCCCATCAGCGCATGTCCGCCGATGCGATCCGAGATGCGCAGGGCACGTTCGAGGTTCACCTTCTGGCCGGTCGAAAGTTCTCCGAGGGTGGTGTTATCGCGCGCGTCGCTCGTCACGTCGGCGGCAAAGGAGCCGCGCGAGAACTGCGCGATCGTCAGCTTCTCGCCATCGACTGATACCGCGTCGCCGATCGCCATATCACGCCCGAAGTCCGGCGCATAGATCTCGATCTGCGAGCCCGGGCCGCGCACTACGATCTGTGAGATGATCCCCACTGCCTCTATGATGCCTGAGAACATCGCGCCTCCCTACTGCGAAGCCGCGTCAGCGCTGGAACGGATATCGGCCAGTGCTGCGGCCGGATCGGCGCTGTCGAAGATGGCGTTGCCGGCGACAAGCAGGGTCGCACCGGCGCCCGCTGCCCGGGCGGCTGTTTCGGCGTTGATCCCTCCGTCGACCGCGATCAGCGGATCGACTCCCGCGAAACGACACATCTCGTCTGCCTCGGCTATCCGGACAAGGCTGCGTTCGATGAAGCTCTGTCCTCCGAAACCCGGGTTGACGCTCATGATCAATATCAGGTCGACCTTGTCTGCGACCTCCGCGATGAACTCGAGCGGAGTCGCCGGGTTCAGGGCGATGCCCGCCTTGGCGCCCCGCTCGCGGATGTGCGTGACGACCCGCTCAAGATGCCGGCAGGCCTCGACGTGGACCGTGACGTAGTCAGCGCCCGCATCCAGATACCAGTCGACACAGCGATCGGCGTTCGTGATCATCAGATGGGCATCGAGCGGAAGCGAGGTAGCGGCCTTGAGCGCCTTGATCACCGGTGGCCCGAAGGTGAGGTTCTCGACGAAGTGCCCGTCCATCACGTCCAGGTGCAGCAGGTCGGCGCCTGCCTTCTCCATGAGGCGCGCTTCTTCGCCGAGCCTGCTGAAATCGCAGGACAGGAGCGACGGGGCGATCTTGACGGTCATAGTTTCTCCCTTCCCAGAGGGCGGTCCATGAGCATGAGCAAGGCTTCTTCTGGTTTGAGCCCTTCGTAGAGCATCTCATAGACAAGCTCGGTGATGGGCAGTTCGATCCCGCGGCGGGAGGCCAGATGATGCAGGGCGCGACAGGCGACGGCGCCCTCGACGACCATCTTCGTCTCCGCCTCGTAGGCAGCAAGACTTCCGCCCCGGGCGATGAGCTCGCCCAAAGCACGGTTACGGGAGTGCCGCGAGGTGCAGGTCACCACGAGGTCGCCCATGCCGGCCAGGCCCATGAAGGTCTTGGGATCGGCGCCGACCGCAGCTCCGAGACGCGCAAGCTCTGCCAGACCGCGGGTCATGAGCGAGGCCTTCGCGTTATCGCCGAATCCGAGTCCGTCGCAGACGCCGCAGGCGATGGCGATGACGTTCTTGCCGGTCCCGCACATCTCGACGCCGACCAGATCGTTGTTCGTGTAGACCCGGAAGAAGCTTGTCGCGAAGAGCTTCTGGAAGAAGTCCGCTGTCTCCTGACAGACCGAGGCCACGACCGTCGCCGACGGCAGGCCGCGACTGACCTCTTCAGCGTGGTTCGG
>WQUG01000019.1 GCA_009785855.1 Actinomycetes bacterium | reverse complement strand
CGCGTGGGCGCGCTCCAGAAACGCGTAGAAGTGGCGGTTGTCGAAGAAGAGCTGGGTCGCGAGCTGGCTGACCCCGGCATCGACCTTGTGGCGCAGCCAGCGCAGGTCCTCTTGCGCGCTGGCGGCCTCGGGATGGGTCTCGGGATAGCAGGCGCCGATGATGTTGAAGTAGCCGGGGATCTGCTCGTTGATGAACGCAGCGACCTCGCTGGCGTGGGCGAACTCGCCCGTGGGAGCCGTACCCGGCGTAACGTCACCGCGCAGGGCGAGCACGTTCTCGAGCCGGTGGGCCGCCAGGCGCGTGAGCAGCGAGCTGAGCTCTTCGCGCGTCAGGTTGATGCCCGGCAGGTGGGCGACCGCCGGCAGATGGTAGGTGTTCTCTATGAGCGAGGCGATCTCGACGGTGGCCGAGGCGTTGGCGGCTCCCCCGCCGGCCCCGTAGGTCACAGAGATGAAGTCGGGCTTCAGCTCTGCGAGCGCGTCCACCGCGTCGTAGACGACCTGGATGGGGGCGGTCTTCTTCGCGGGGTAGACCTCGAAGGAGAAGACGGTCTTGTGCGCGAACAGCTCGTTGACTTTCATGCGGGATCCTTGCTGTGGCCAGGCGCGGCAGCGGAGGGGTCACCTGGCGAGTCCTCGCCGCGTTCTTTGGATACCGCTGTCGCACAACCTCCAGACGGCTGCGGGGTGTCGCCCGGCGACCCCCCCGCTGCCGCGCCTGACCCCTCCTTGCCGACTAACTTGCAACTGGGAGGCGAGGGGGTCAGTCGACCCGTCGCCTGAGCCCCCTCGCCGACAGAGCTGTCAGTGAACAGGCCGAGCACGTGCTCGACGGCTGTCACGCAGGCCGTCGCATTTGCGCCGTAGCCCGCGCCGATGCTTGCCGCCCAGCCGCCGGTCACCACGGCGCCGCCCACCAGCACGGGGAGACCGAGCTCCTCTGTGACCGCGTGCGCCGCTGCTTCCATCGCCGGCATCGTCGTGGTCATGAGCGCGGACAGACAGACCACATCAGCGTTGCGGGCAGCGTCCAGGATGCGGCTAGTGGGCACGTCGACGCCCAGATCGTCGCAGACGAAGCCCTGGCTTTCCAGAAGCGAGATGCAGATGTCCTTGCCGATGCTGTGGATGTCGCCCTTGACGGTCGCGAACACGACGCGCCCGCGGATGGCGGCTTCTTGCTGCGCGGCCGAGAGGTAGGTCTTGGCGCGCGCGGTCGCGGCCTTCATGGCGTCAGCGGCGACCATGAGTTGCGGCAGGAACACGTCGCCGCGCCCGAAGCCCTCGCCCAACTCCTGGATGGCCGGCGTAAGGATGTCAGTGATGAGACGTTCCGGGGTCCAGCCTTGCGCGACGAGCGCGTCTGTGAGCTGCGGCGCCCCGTCGCTGTCGCCGCGCATGATGGCGCGGGCAAGCTGCGCCTCAGGGGACAGGGGGCCGGGGGTGCTGTCGCCTGAAGAATGCGACAGGGGGCCGGGGGTGCTGTCGCCTTGCTCCCCATAGTTGGGGTCGAGCGCGCGTTGCAGCAGCGTCTGGAGTTCTGCGCGGGCAGCAGCGCCGTCGGGCGGCGTGCCCGCCGCGCGCGCCGCGTTGATCGTGGCGACCGTATCATGTATGACCGTGTCGTTGGGGTTGACGATGCCGACGTCAAGGCCCTCAGCAGCGGCTGCTGCCAGGAAGGCGGCGTTGAGCGCCGGACGCTCCGGCAGGCCGTGGCTCACGTTGCTCACGCCCAGCATCGTCGCCAGTCCCAGATCGGCGCGCACCGCGCGGGCGGCGTCGAGCGTCGTGGTGGGCGCACTCGCATCGGCGGCAGCGGCCATCACGAGGCTGTCGACCAGCAGGTTCTCCGGCGCGATGCCGAGTTCTGCAGCCCTCTCAAGCACCTTGCGCACCACCTTGAGGCGCGCCTCCGGCGTGGCGGGGATGCCGTTCTCGTCCAGGGCGAGCACCACCAGCGCCGCGCCGTAGCGCTTCGCGAGCGGCAGGACCGCCTCCATCGAGGCCGCCTCGCCGTTGACGCTGTTGATGAGCGCCTTGCCCGGATAGACCCGCAGCGCGGCCTCCAGCGCGGCCGGGTCGGTCGTGTCGATGCAGAGGGGCACGTCGCAGCCGGCGGAGAGCGCCAGCACCAGACGCGGCAGGATCGTGGGCGCGTCGATGCCGGGCGCGCCGACGTTGACGTCGAGCAGGTCGGCGCCGGCCTCGGCCTGGGCGGCCGCGTAGTCGCGCGCCACGCTGAAGTTACCGGCCGCGAGTGTTTCGCGCAGCTCGCGCTTGCCGGTGGGGTTGATGCGCTCGCCGATCATGCGCAAGGGACCACGGTGCCTGTCCCCCTGGTTCCAGGGACCACGGTGCCTGTCCCCCTGGTTCCCGCCGATGACCGTCACCTTGCGTGGGCCGGCGACGACCAGGCCGTCAAAACCCCGGCCCTCGACGGAGCGGACCGCCCGGCCGCTGATCTCATCAGCGATGGCGCCGATGTAGGGCGCCGTCGCCCCGCAGCAGCCGCCGACCATCGCAGCGCCCGCATCAACGGCGGCGGCGGCGAAGCGCCCGTAGTCCTCAGGCGTGCTGGGATAGACGGTCGCGCCCTGCTCATCCAGACGCGGGATCCCCGCGTTGGGATAGGCGGCGACCGGCAGGCGCGTGGCCGCGATCATCTGTCGCAGGAAGGGCAGCATCTCGTCGGGACCCAGGCTGCAGTTGAGGCTCACCGCGTCGGCGCCGGCCGCCTCCAGGATGACCGCCGCGCACGCCGCGTCGGTCCCGGAGAGCTCCATGCGCCCGTTCTCGCCCAGCGCGACGCTCGCGATGACCGGCAGCTCCAAAGCGACCTCCTTGCACGCGAGCAAAGCGCAGCGCGCCTCGGCGATGTCGGTGAAGGTCGCGAGCATGAATCCGTCCGGATCGGCCGAGGCCAGCGCGCTCGCCTGCTCCGCGAAGACCGCGAACAGCTCATCGAAGCTCGCCTTGCCCAGTGGCTCCATCACCAGCCCCGAGGGCCCGATGTCGCCCAGGACATAGCGCGGCCCGGCTGCGCGTGAAAGCTTGATCGCCTGGCGGTTGATGACCTCAAGCGAGTCCTCCAGCCCGAACTCCGCCAACTTGGGACGCGAAGCGCCGAAGCTGTTCGCGCTGCAGACGTCCGCGCCGGCCAGCACGTAGTCACGATGGATCTGCGTGACGAACTCCGGCTCGATCAGGTTGAGCTGCTCCGGCATGATGTCGACGAATCCGCCGCGCTGCACCATGGTGCCCTTGGCGCCCTCGAACACCAGAACGTTGACGCCCAGATCAGCGCGCAGATCGTTCACGCCAGCTCCCCGCCCCCGTCGCCGCCCGCGAGCAGCAGCTCCATGAGGCCGGCGCCCGGATCGATCATGACGCCGGTGTCTGCCGCCGTGAACTCGTTGTAGGCCTCCACCGGAGCCAGGCCCGGCTCGATCCCCGTGCCCCAGAGCAGCCAGGGCACCGGGTCGCCGGTGTGGGTCAGAAGCTCGATGGGCGTGGGATGGTCCGGCAGCGCCAGCACGCGCACGCCCTCGCCGGCGTGCTGCTTCGCGTAGGTCAGGATCCGCGTCATCACCTGGCTGTCGATCTTCTCCAGCGCCGCGATCTTGCCGAAGATGTTTCCCGCATGGCCCTCCTCGTCGGGCGCCTCGATGTGGATGACCACAAGGTCATGATCGGCGAGCGCGTCCAGACTGCCGCTCGCCTGCGCGGCGAAGTCGTTGTCCAGCCCGTCGGTCACCCCGGCGATGTCGAGGCGATCCAGGCCGAAGAGCACCGCCAGGCCGCCGAGCAGGTCGACGCCCGAGGACAGCGCGGCGGTCTTGCCAAAGCGCTCGGTGAACGAGACCAGGTCCTTCGGCGCCACCCCCGGCCAGAAGGGCCAGAGGTCGGTCGCGGCCCGCAGGCCGTGGGCGATGCGGTCGAGGTTCGCGGGCAAGGTGGGCAGGAGCTTGTGGGCGCGCTCCATGAGATTGAGCAGAAGGTCGGCGCCGGCGCCACCACGCGGCAGATGGCCGTCGATGGGCTGGCCGGTGATGTCGTGCGGCGGGGTGAACTGCAGGTCGAGCAGCTCGCGGTGGCCCTTGACCACGAGCAGGTGGCGATAGGCAAGGCCCGGGTGCAGGGTGAAGGTGTCGTCGTTGAGCTCGGCGGCAAGCTCGCTGACCAGCGCGCGCGAAGAGGCGGTCTCGATGTGGTCGCAGGCGTAACTCGACATGAGGCCGTCCTCGATGATGAGCGTGTTGACCCGCAGCGCGACCTCGTCGTCTGCCAGCTCGATGCCCATGCCCGCGGCCTCGATGGCTCCGCGCCCGACGCCGTAGCGCGCGGGGTCATAGCCCAGGATCGAGGTGCAGGCAGCCGCGCTGGAAGGCTCGCAGCCCTCCGGGACGGTGCGCGCCAGACCGACGCGCCCCTGGCGCGCCATGAGGTCGAGCACCGGGATGGCTGCCGCCTCGAGGATCGTCTGGCCATCATAGGGCGTCTCTGTGTCGACCAGCGGCCGGTCCGCCGCCCCGTCAAGGATGACAACGATGTATTTCATGAAGACCTCCAAGCTCGGAATCTCAGATATCAAGTATATCGGAGTCGGGCGGTCGGGCCAAAGATGCTCTCTGGTGCTGGCGTCGGCGGAGGTTCAGTGCGTTCTACACGTTGAACTTGAAGTGCATGACGTCGCCGTCCTGCACCACGTAGTCCTTGCCTTCCAGGCGCAGGCGACCGGCTTCGCGGGCGCCCTTCTCGCCGCCGTAGCGCAGGTAGTCGTCGTAGCCCACCACCTCGGCCTTGATGAAGCCGCGTTCGAAGTCGCTGTGGATGACGCCGGCCGCCTGCGGGGCTTTCGCGCCCAGCGGTATGGTCCAGGCGCGCACCTCGGGCTCGCCGGCGGTGAAGTAGCTCTGCAAGCCCAGCAGCCGGTAGGCCGCGCGCGCCAGGACGTCGAGGCCGGGTTCCGGCAGGCCCAGTTCTGCCAGGTACTCGCTGGCGTCGTCGGCGTCGAGATCGGCCAGCTCGGACTCGATCTTCGCGCAGATGGGGATCGGCGCCTGCCCGTCGATGAGCGCCAGCTCTGTGCCGATCTGCGACTCGTCGATGTTGGCCACGTAGAGCAGCGGCTTGGCGGTCATCAGGTGGAAGTCGGCGGCTTGGGCGCACTCCTCATCCGTGAGCTTGCAGGACAGCGCGCGATGCCCGGCCTCCAGGTGCGCCTGCAGCTTGCGCGCGGTCTCCAGCCCGGCGCCGCGAGCCTTGTCCTTCTTCGCTTCCTTCTCCAGCCGCGCGACCACCTTCTCCATCGTGCCCAGGTCTGCCAGGATCAGCTCGATCTTGATGGTCTCTGCGTCGCTTACCGGGTCGACCTTGCCGTCGACGTGCACGATGTTGCCGTCTTCGAAGTAGCGCACGACCTCGACGATCGCGTCGGTCTCGCGGATGTTCGCCAGGAACTGGTTGCCCAGCCCCTCGCCGGTTGCTGCGCCCTTGACCAGACCGGCGATGTCGACGAACTCGACGGTGGCCGGCACGATCTTCCTGGGATGGGCGAGCTCGGCCAGCTTGATCAGGCGCGCGTCGGGCACCGCGACGATGCCGACGTTGGGCTCGATCGTGGCGAAGGGATAGTTCTCCGCCAGAACGGCGTTTTTCGTGAGCGCGGTGAACAGCGTGGACTTGCCCACATTGGGCAGACCGACGATGCCGATGGAAAGGGACACGGATACTCCTTGAGGCGGGGGGCGGATCGATACTTCTCAGTATATAATAGGGAGGGTTTGAGCGGGGCAAGGGGCTGGGCCCCCTACCCAGAGGCGGGGGACCTCCCCCCTTGCCGAACGAAAGGAGTCCGCCCATGCGCATCGGGCTGTTCGCCGACGCCTACCTGCCCTACGTCAGTGGGGTGACCAACCACATCCGGCTCTACAAGCGCTACTTCGAGGAGCAGGGCCACGAGGTCCTCCTCTTCACCTTTGGCAACCGCGACCACCCCGACGACGAACCGGGCGTCATCCGCAGCCTCGCTTTGCCCTGGGGCAAGAGCGGCTGGAGCTTCTCGATGATCTACGGCAAAGAGGCGCGCGATCTGCTGCCCACGCTCGACCTCGTGCATGTGCACCACCCCTTCCAGAGCGGGCGCATGATGCTGCCCTACGTCAAACGTTACGGGCTGCCGCTCGTGTTCACGAACCACACCCGCTACGACATCTACAGCGACGCCTACGGCTCGCTGATCCCTCAGGCGCCGCGCTACGCGTTTCTGGCCAGCCTGCTGAAGAGCGTGCTGGTGGCAAGCGACCTGGTCATCTGTCCGAGCGCGTCCATCGCTGAGTGGCTGGCCGACTTCGCCGACTACCCAACGGCCGAGGTCCTGCCCAACGGCATCGACATCGAGGCCTTCGCACACCCGCATCCGGGCGCCTATTCGCGCGAACAGCTGGGGATCGCGCCCGATGATGTGGTCTTCTGCTA
This sequence comes from Actinomycetes bacterium, assembly GCA_009785855.1. Classification (GTDB taxonomy): domain Bacteria; phylum Actinomycetota; class Coriobacteriia; order WRKU01; family WQUG01; genus WQUG01. The sequence goes on along the minus strand of WQUG01000019.1, from coordinate 691 downwards.
CGCCGGGCGCCTGTCGCCCGAGAAGAACACCGACTACCTTTTCGATGAGTTCTTCCGCGCTGCCCGCGAGCTGCCCCGGGCCAAGCTGCTGGTCATCGGCGGCGGTAAGGACCTCGACACTATCCGCGAGCGCGCCCTGGAAAGTTCGCACACCGACCAGGTGATATTCACCGGCGAGCTGCCGTATTCCGAGCTGCCCGGGCTGGAAGCTCTGGCGGACGTCTTCGTCACGGGCTCGGTCAGCGAGGTCCACCCGCTGGTCGTGCTGGAGGCGATGGCCGCAAGCCTGCCGGTGGTCGCGATCGACTCGCCGGGCATCGCCGATACCGTCACCCACGAGGAGAGCGGGCTTCTGGGCGTCGCTCCCGAACCGGGCGAGCTGAGCGAGAGCATGGTGCGGATCGCCCGCGACGCCGAGCTGCGCGCGCGTCTGGCAAAGGGCGCTTTCGCGCAGGCGAGCCAATACTCGCTGCCCGCCACCGCCGGCGTGGTGCTGGAGCGCTACGAGCGGCTGGTCACCGAGCAGCGCCCTGCGAAGAAGCGGCGGACGCGCACGGGCAAGACTAAGAAAAGTTAGTTCTGGACAAGTATTGCGGGAGATCTTCTTGCGTGGGTTCTGCGATACTCGTCGACGCTCCAGCGAGCAACCTGGAGGTCGCGCCCGGGTTTCTTCCATTCTAACGATCCATCG
>WQUG01000018.1 GCA_009785855.1 Actinomycetes bacterium | reverse complement strand
CTTCAGCAAGTCGCAGCAAGACGCCCTGCTCCACGCGGTCGAGGACAGGGTGCTCATCCTCGTGGGCGCCACGACCGAGAACCCCTACTTCGAGGTCAACTCGGCGCTCGTCAGCCGCAGCCGCGTGCTCGAGCTCAAGCCGCTTGCCGACAGCGACGTCGAGGTCCTGCTGCGTCGCGCCTTAAGCGACGAGCGCGGGCTGGGCGGGCGCTACGACATCGACGACGCTGCGCTTGCCTCGATCTCGATCACCGCGGGAGGCGACGCGCGCGTGGGGCTCACTTCGCTGGAGCTGGCTGCCCAACTGGCCTCGGCCGAGCAGCCGGACGCAGCCTGCCCGCGCATCACCCTCGAGCTGGTGCGCGACGTCATGCCTGACCGCATCCTGCCCTATGACAAGGACGGCGACGTCCACTACGACGTGATCAGCGCCTTCATCAAGTCGATGCGCGGCTCAGATCCGGACGCCGCGATCTACTGGCTGGCGCGGATGCTCCACGGCGGCGAGGATCCCAAGTTCATCGCGCGCCGCATCCTTATCTTCGCCTCAGAAGACGTCAGCAACGCCGACCCGCAGGCGTTTCTGGTCGCCGAGGCCTGCTTCCGGGCCTGTGAGGTCATCGGTCTGCCAGAGTGCCGGATCAACCTGGCGCAGGCGGTCGTCTATATGGCCCTTGCCCCCAAGAGCAACCGCAGCTACGAGGCGCTGGCGGCAGCCCAGGCAGACGTCGAGCAGGGACCGGCGCGCGCGGTGCCCGACCACCTGCGCGACCGCCATCGTCCCGGTTCCGACGAGTACGGGACCTATATCTATCCCCACGGGCATCCGGAGGACTGGGTCGAGCAGCAGTATCTGCCCGACGGCCTGCGCCGTGGCGCGTTCTTCACCTCGTCTGCGCGGGGATGGGAAGGGCGTGCAGCGACACGCTTGCATGATATAATCGACCGATGGAGCAAGGAAGGAAACGAGCATGATAGCTGAGATCTTCTCGTACGAGAACGTCATCCACGTCCTCCTGACACTGTTGGTGCTCGCAGGACTGGTCGCACTCATCCTGGTGATACGCCTGCTGAGCTATGGACGCAAGACCCTGGATCGTACCAACGATACGGTCAAGGACGCCCAGACAGCGATCGAGGAGGTGCGCGGCAAGGCGGTCAAGGTCCTGGACAAGGCCGACGTCGCCGTCGACGCGGTCAACGCAGATCTTCTGCGGCTGGATATGGTCCTCGGCTCGGTCGAGGAGGTCTCCACGAAGGCCCTTTCGACCGTCGGCGTTGCGCGTGAGCTGGTGCAGAAGCCCAGCAATCTGCTCAACAGTGTGACCGAGAAGCTTCGCTGGCGCTTCAAGGAGCGCAGGGCGGCGAGTCTGGAGCGCGCCCATGTTGCCCGCGCCCCGGAGCATCCGGCGCTTGAGGGCGTCAACGTCGCGCCCGCCGAAGAGGCGCAGGAGCGTGAGCAGTGAGGTATATGAGCTCGGATGAGATCCGGGAGAGTTTCCTGTCCTTCTTCGAGAGTAAGGGCTGCGTGCGCTACCCCTCGTCCTCGCTGATCCCCGACGACCCGTCCCTGCTGCTGACGGCGGCCGGGATGGTACAGTTCAAGCCGGTCTTCCTGGGTACCCGGAAGCTGCCGTTCTCGCGCGCGACGACCGCGCAGAAGTGTGTGCGCACCACCGACATCGACATCATCGGGACGACGGGGCGCCACCTGAGCTTCTTCGAGATGCTCGGCAACTTCAGCTTCGGCGACTACTTCAAGGCCGAGGCGATCCGCTGGTCCTGGGAGTACTCGACCGAGGTGCTCGGGCTCGACCCCGACCGCCTGTGGGCGACCATCTACCTTGACGATGACGAGGCCTACGACCTGTGGCTCAAGGAGACCCCGATCCCGGCGGAGCGCATCGTGCGCCTGGGCGAGGCCGACAACTTCTGGGCGGCCGGACCGACCGGTCCCTGCGGTCCCTGCGCCGAGATCTACTACGATCAGGGGCCCGAGTTCGCCTGCGGACCGGACTGCGGCATCGGGCACTGCGACTGCGATCGCTACCTCGAGTACTGGAACCTCGTGTTCATGCAGTTCGACCGCGACGCCAGCGGCGCGCTCACCCCGCTGCCCAAGCAGAACATCGACACGGGCATGGGGCTGGAGCGCATCTCGGCTATCATGCAGGGCGTCCAGTCCAACTACGAGACCGACCTCCTGCGCAAGCTCATCGAGCTGGCCGAGTCGATCACCGGCAAGCACTATCACGGCGGCGCGGTCATGGCCGGCCACCAGGAGCGGACCGACGTCGGCCTGCGCATCCTGGCAGACCATGCCCGCAGCGTGACCTTCATGATCGCCGACGGCATCCTGCCCTCCAACGAGGGGCGCGGCTACGTGCTGCGCCGCCTCCTGCGTCGCGCCGTACGCTACGGACGCCTGCTCGGGGTCGAAGATCCCTTCATGGTGCTGTTGGTCGAGGAGGTCATCGCTTTGATGGGCAGCGCCTGGCCGGAGCTCGTCGAGAAACATGACGTGATCATCGGGCTGGTGGCAGCTGAGGAGGAGCGCTTCAGGGCGACCCTGCGTACGGGTCTGGCCTTCCTGGACCGTGAGCTGAGCGAGCTGGCGGCCGGAGCGATGCTCCCGGGCGAGGCCGCCTTCGTCCTGCATGACACCTACGGCTTCCCGGTCGACCTGACCGTCGAGATCGCGCGCGAGCAGGGCTTTGAGGTCGACAGCGCCGCCTTCGATGCGGCGATGGCCGCGCAGAAGGAGCGCGCGCGCGCCGCCGTCAAGGACGAGAGCTGGACGACCTACGGAGGCGTCTTCGCCGAGATCCTCAAGGAACAGGCGAGCGCGCCCACTGATTTCGTCGGCTATGTGCGCGACGAGAGCGCTGCGGTGGTCGTGGCGCTTCTCTGCGAGGGCACGCGCGTCGAGAAGCTGGAAGCAGGCCAGTCCGGCGTCGTGATCCTGGACCGCACTCCCTTCTACGGAGAGCGCGGGGGTCAGGCCGGCGATACCGGCGAGATCGTCACCGCGGGGTGCGACAGCACCCCCGGCCCCCTGTCGCAATGCGACAGCACCCCCGGCCCCCTGTCGCATGGTGCGCGCTTCGTCGTGTCGGACACCCAGATGGAAGAGAAGCTGCTCGTTGCTCATATGGGCGCACTCGCCGAAGGCACGTTGAAGGTCGGCGAGGAGGTCTCCGCCCGCATCGATCACGCGCGCCGCGAGCGCATCCGACGCAACCACACAGCCGCCCATCTGCTGCACTGGGCGCTGCGCAAGGTGCTCGGCGCCCATGTGACCCAGGCCGGCAGCTCAGTGGCGCCGGACCGGTTCCGCTTCGACTTCACCCACTTCGAGAAGCTCACGTCTGAGCAACTCGATAAGATCGAGGCGCTCATCAACGCCAAGATCGCCGAGGACCATCCCGTGCGCGCCTATGAGACGAGCCTTGAGACCGCGCGCGAGTCCGGCGTCATCGCGCTGTTCGGAGAGAAGTACGGAGAGTTCGTGCGCGTGCTTGAGATCGGTAACTTCAGCAAGGAGCTCTGCGGGGGCACGCATGTCGGGCGCACGAGCGAGATCGGCCTGTTCAAGATCACCGCTGAAGAAAGCGTCGGCGCCAACGTGCGGCGCATCGAAGCGGTGACGAGCCTGGACGCCTATGAGTACACGCGCCTCGCGCAGACAGGCTTGCGCGAGACCGCCGAGGTCTTAGGCGTCGCGCCGGCCGAGGCAGCCGCAAAGGCAGCCGCGCTGCTTGCCACAAACGGGGAGCTCGAGCGCAAGCTCCGCGAGCAGCGCCGGGCAGGCGACGCGGACCAGGCGCAGGCGCTGGTCGCTGAGGCGCTCGAGCAGGCGGGCTACCGCCTGGTGGTCGCCGAGGTCGCGGTCGAGGACGCGGCTGGGCTGCGTGAGACCTGGGATGCTCTGCGCTCGGCGGGCGTCGGCGCCGCGATACTGATGGCGCAGACAGCTGACAAGGCCGCCTGGCTCGTCGGCGCAACGGACTCGGCCATCGCGGCCGGCTTCGATGCGAGCGCGCGCGTCAAGAGCATCGCAGCCGAGCTCGGCGGTCGCGGCGGCGGACGCGCGAACCTGGCCCAGGGCGGCTCCGATGACCCTGTGGCCGCCCGGGCCGTGCTCGCACGCCTCAGGTCAGAACTGGGTTAAGCATGCAGGCCTTGGCTTCGGGGCGCCTCATGGCGCTTGATGTCGGTGACACCCGCTGCGGGGTCGCGCTCAGTGATCCGCGCGCCGCGGTCGCGACACCCCTGAGCATCGAGGACACGGCCACACTGCTGCGCGACGGCAGTCGTCTGCGCGCGCTGATCGAGGACTACGAGGTGGCAGGACTTGTCGTCGGGCTGCCGCTGACGCTGGCTGGCGAGGAGGGCCCGCAGGCGCGCCATGTCCGCGCGCTGTGCGCAAAGATCATCGCGGCGGCGGGAGATGTCGCCGCCGCTCTGCCGCTGGACTTCGTCGACGAGCGCTACAGCACGGTCCAGGCCTCAAGCGCCCTGCATGAGGCGGGGCTCACGGACCGCGACGCGCGCGGCAGGCTCGACGCCGCCGCCGCCGCCCTCTTCCTCCAGGGGTATCTCGATGCGCGGCGCTAGGCGCTCAAAGGCCCCCGCGATCGTGGCCGGGATCGTGGTCCTGGGCGCGCTCATCATCGTTGCGGTCCTCTTTCTCAAGCCCAACCGCCCCGCGGCCGCACCCGGCAAGGCGATCACCCTGACCATCGAAGATGGCATCGGCAGCGCGGGCGTCGCTGACAAGCTGAAGTCAGCGGGGCTCATCGACTCGACGCTGCTGTTCCGCTTCCACCTGCTGCGCCTGGGCGCCCGCTCGCAACTGCAGTCCGGGACCCATCACTTCATCGCGGGCTGGAGCTATGCGCGGATCATCCTCGAGCTGCGCCAGGCGACCGGCCCGCCTGCGGTCAAGGTCACCTTTCCCGAGGGGCAGAGCATCGCGCAGATGGACAGCGTGCTGCAGGACAAGCTCGGCCTGCCCGCCCAGGCTTTCAGCCGCTACGCCGCGCACGCCGCCCCTGACTTCGTCGCGCGCTATCCCTTCCTGGCCGATGCCTACGACGGCTCGCTTCAGGGCTTCCTGTTCCCGGATACCTACGAGTTCGCCGCTGACATCACGCCTGCGGAGGTCTGCGCCGAGATGCTCGCGCGCTTCTGGTCGGTCTACTCGAAGCTCGAGGCCCCGGCGACCTCGCCGACCGGAGAGCCCTTCGCGCCGGCTGACTACGTCACGGTCGCCTCGCTGGTCGAAAAGGAGGTCTCGGTGCCGTCCGAGCGCCCGCTTGTCGCCTCGGTCATCTACAACCGGCTGGAGCGTGACATGAAGCTCCAGCTCTGCAGTACGGTGCAGTTCCTGCTGCCGGGCTCCGCGAAGAACAAGCTGCGTCTGACCGAGGACGATGTGGCCACCCCGAGCCCCTTTAACACCTACCTGAACTTCGGCCTTCCCCCGGGGCCCATCGCCAACCCGGGCAAGGCGGCCCTTGAGGCCGCGATCCGTCCGGCCCAGACGAGCTATCTTTTCTTCGTCCTGACCGGCAAGGACGGGAGCCAGACCTTCGCGAGCACCCCGGAGGAGTTCGCGGCGGCCCAGGCCAAGTCCCAGGAGGTCTTCGGGCGATGATCCCCCGGTACTATTTCAAAAGCGCGGCCCGTGTCACGCCGGACTGGCTCGCCGAACGGGGAGCTAAGGCCGTGATCGTCGATCTGGACAACACGCTTCTGCCGCGCTTCACCGAGGAGGTCCCGGCCGAGCTGCGCGTCTGGATCGACTCCCTGCACGCGGCCGGGATCGGGGTCGTCCTGCTCTCGAACAACCATCGCGGGCGGGTCGGGCGCTACGCAAGGCTGCTTTCGGTCATCGGCGTCGCCAACGCGGTCAAGCCCCTGCCCTTCGGGTTTCTGCGCGCGCTGCGCGCGCTGGGGACCACACGCCACGAGACCGTCATGGTCGGCGACCAGTTCTTCACCGACATGCTGGGGGCGGCGCTTCTGGGGTTGACCAGCGTCATGGTGCTGCCGCTGTCAAAGCGCGATCTGGCGCACACGCTTATCTTGCGTAAACTGGAAGGCCTGTTCATGCGTCAGCGCCAGGCGCAGTGATGGGCGCGATGATGCCGGCTCAGTTCGCGGTCATAGGGACGCCCATCGGGCATTCGCTGTCGGTCCTGCTGCACAGCGCGGTCTATCGCGCGCTGGGCACAGACTGGCAGACGACGGCCGTAGACCCCCAGGATGAGGAGGGCTTCCAGCGCCTGGTCGCTGAGATACGCTGCGGCGCAACAGAGATCCTCGGCGCCAATGTCACGATCCCCTACAAGGAAGTGGCGGCAGGACTCTGCGATGAGCTCAGCGAGGCGGCCCAGCGCTGCGGGGCCGTCAATACCCTGCTGCGGACCGGCGCTGGACATCTGGTCGGGCACAACAGCGACATGGGGGGCTTTCTTGCGGCGCTTGCCTCCGAATTGGGCATCAGCGCCCCGCGCCTGGGACGCGTCGCCGTCTGTGGGACCGGCGGGGTCGCGCGCGCGATCACGGCTGCCCTGAGCTCAGCTGGCGTCACAGATATCCTCGTCGTCTCCCGGGACCGCCGTCGCGGCGCTGACTTCCTTGCCGCGCTGGGCGCAGGCGGCACGGCCGTCACCTACGAAGACCTGGTCTCGGCAGGCAGCGACGCGGGGGTCATCGACCTCTGCGTCAACGCCACCCCCGTGGGGATGGTCGGGGCCGGCGCCAGCGCGATCCCCGCGGCCTTCTACGTCTGGCTGCAGCAGCACACCCTGGCGGTCTTCGACGCCGTCTACCGTCGCGGAGAGACGACTCCGCTGGTGGCCTGGGCGCGCTCGGCTCAGATACCCGCGGCCGATGGCCTGATGATGCTGGTGGAACAGGCGATCATCTCGCTGAGGTTCTGGGGGCTTGCCGCCGAACCCGCCGAGCTGCGCGCTATAATGGTCGAAGCCCTGAAGAAAGAAGGGATCCGCTAGATGGCTGCGTGTCCGCACATAGCGCTCGTCGGTTTTTCCGGCGCGGGGAAATCGACGGTCGCGCGCCTCGCCGCGCCGCGCCTGGGGCGCCCCTGCCTCGACACGGACGCGGCCATCGAGCAGGCCTGCGGGATGAAGATCCCGCAGATATTTTCGACCCGGGGCGAGGACTACTTCCGGGCCCGTGAGACCGAGGCCCTGCGCCGGGCCCTGGACTCTCATCCGCCGGCGATCATCGCCTGCGGGGGCGGCGTCGTCACCTCTCCGGAGAACTTCGCGCTGCTTGAGGAACACGCGCTGGTGGTCTACCTGAAGGTCTCGCCAGAGCGCGCCCTGGCA
>WQUG01000017.1 GCA_009785855.1 Actinomycetes bacterium | reverse complement strand
GCGCCTTCTCCGCTCCACCCGTAGCTGCCGAAGACCGCCACCGGGCGTTTGGCGAAGTTGATGGCGTCGATGTCGGCGAGGAGCTCCCAGACCGGTGGCAGCGCCATGCGGTTGATCGTCGGTGTGCCCAGGGCGAAGGCGTCGCTTGCGTTCATGAGGGCCGCCAGTGTTGCGCGGTCGCCTTCGATGAGGTTGTAGAGATCGACCTCAGCTTCTGGCAGAGCGGCGCGGATGCCGGCGGCGACGTGCTGGGCCAGCGCCGCGGTGTTGCCGTAGGCGCTGCAGTAGAACACGGGGATTCGCTTGTGGTCATGGGCGTCCTCGGCTGACCAGCGGGCGTAGTTCCTGATGACTTTCTCGAGCTGATGGCCGCGCGTCAGTATCGGGCCGTGGCTGACGCAGGCGTAGTCGATGTCGAGGTCCTTGAGCTTCTCCAGGCCGTCGCGCACCGCGGGGGCAAAGGGGCTCATGATCGCGTCGAAGTAGTCTTTCATGGCCGTCGAGTAGGCCTCCGCATAGGTGATCTTCTCATCGAAGATCTCCGGCTCGCAGTAGTGGCTCCCCAGGAAGTCGCAGGTGAACACGGTCTTCTCTTCCGGGCAGTAGGAAAACATCGTGTCAGGCCAGTGCAGCAGCGGAGCGCTGATGAAGCGCAGGGTCTTGTCACCCAGGTCGAGCGTGTCGCCGTCAGCGACGATCAGCGGGTCGAGGTCGTCGCGGTTGACGATGTTGCCCAGGAACAGCGCGCCCGGGCGGCTGATGACGATCTTCAGGTCGGGGTAGCGCTGAAGCAGCGCCGCCACCGTGCCGGTGTGGTCAGGCTCGGTATGGTTGAGCACGAGATAGTCGGGAGTGCGCCCAACGAGGGCCGCTTCGAGGTGCGCGAAGTAGGGATCGGCGAAGCGCGCCTTGGCCGCCTCGATAAGGGCGATCTTCTCTGAGCCGATGACGACATAGGAGTTGTAACTGGTGCCGTATTCCGTGTGCATGACGATGTCGAAGACCCGCATGTTCGGGTCCATCACAGAGGTGGCGAGTATCGACGGGGTGACCTGGATCATGGCTGCTCCTTGTCAAGTTCTAGCGTTCATCGCGCGGGACGAATCGGGCGGGCTCGGTGATGGACTTATAGGCGGGTCGCATGATGCGCTTGCTGCTGACGATCTCCTCGAAACGATGTGCTGCCCAGCCGGCCATACGCGCGCAGGCGAAGAGCGGGGTGAGCAGCTCCTCCGGGATGCCGAGCATCCCGTAGACGAATCCGGAGTACAGGTCGATGTTGGCGCTGAGCACCTTGCGTTCGCCCTTGACTGCCGCGAAGGCCTCCGGAGCCAGGCGCTCGATCGATTCGAGCAGGCGCAGGCGCGCCTCGAACGGGGTGCCGGCGGCCAGTTGGCGCGCGAACTGCTTGCAGATGATGGCGCGCGGGTCGGACTTCGTGTAGACCGCATGCCCCATGCCATAGATGAGCCCCGTGCCGTCAAAGGCCTCGCCGCGCACGATGCGCTCAAGGAAGGCCTCGAGCTCGGCGTCATCATCCCAGTTCTGGACGCCCTCCTCGATAGCGGCCTGCATGGCGAGCACCTTGGCGTTGGCGCCGCCGTGGCGGTTGCCCTTGAGCGAGCCGATGGCCGCGGCGTAGGCGCTGTAAGGATCGGTGTCAGACGAGGTCAGGACGCGGCAGGCGAAGGTCGAGTTGTTCCCGCCGCCGTGCTCGGCGTGCAGGGCGAGCATGACGTCGAGCAGGTGGGCCTCCTCTGCCGTGAACTGCCGGTCGGGACGCAGCATCGAGAGGAAGGTCTCCGCGGAGGACTGACCAGGGATGAAGCGGTGCATGATCATCGAGCCGCCGCGAGCGCTGAGGTAGGAGTAGTAGGCGAGCACCGCGATGCGCGGCAGGCGCGAGATGAGGCTGATCGCCGTCATGATCTCATGGTCGGGCTCGCGCGACTCGGCCTTGGTGTCGTCGGCGTACAGTATCAGCACGGCGCGCTCCAGGGCGTTCATGATGTTGTCGGTCGGCGGGTTCATGACGTAGTGGGTGGTGAAGCCGTCGGGCAGCTCCCGCTCTGCATCAAGCGCCGCGACGAAGCTTTGCAGGCCAGCGCTGTCGGCGAGGTCGCCCATGAGCAGCAGGTGGCAGACGCCCTCGAAGAGGAAGCGATCGGCCGGCGTCGTAGCGCCCAGAAGGTCGCCGATCTCATAGCCGCGATAGGTCAGGCGGCCGTCGTCGGGGATGCGCTCGCCATCAGAGAGCAGGTAGCCGTGCACGTTGCTGATGCGCGTGACGCCGGCGACCACACCGGTGCCGTCGTCGTTGCGCAGCCCGCGCTTGACGCGGTTGCTGACGAAGAGCTCCGGGTCGATCGTGTTGACCCGCTCGAAGGTCTCGTAGAGGGGCAGGGGGGCGTTGCGTACCATGGGGACTCCTGATCTGCTTGGGGTAAGTGTCCATTATAGCGGAGCAGGGAGCGGGAGGGCGCCCAGCGTTGCGGTATGCTATAATCTGGCTAGACTGGCTAGACGATAGAAGGAGGGCGATATGGCGGCGACAAC
>WQUG01000016.1 GCA_009785855.1 Actinomycetes bacterium | reverse complement strand
GGCGCGCTGTTCCTTGGCTTCATCGCCATCGGCACCTCGGTCGTGATGTACTTCACCAAGAACCCGATCGCGCAGAACCTGGGCGGTACGTCGATACTCATCATGGTGGGCGTTGCCCTGGAGACGATGCAGCAGATCGAGGCGCAGCTCAAGATGCGCCGCTACGACGGCTTCTTCGAGTAGCTAACGCGCCTGAACGCCGCCTGATCAGGATCTGTTTGTCGGACGATCAGCTGCGCACAGATCCGCATTCCGTGGTCAAGATCTCCCGAAGGGCGAGGTTTTTTGCATGGATTTCGTCAGAAAAGGACTTTTCGCCCTGGTTTCGGTGCTTTCAAGCGCCGTAAACCTCGCCTTTCGGGCATTTTCTGCCACGAAATGCACTTCTGAGTGCAGTGCTCCCATCGTGTTTGCCCTATTACCAGGTTGTCCCGTAAATCTTGGGCTCCGCCCTGCAGGCTTCTAAGGGTAGTCCTTAAGGCGACCGGGCCCTGCTGTTGCGCAGAGGCCCGGCCGCCTTCAACAGAGGCACATCGCGTGCCGCCCTCACGTCGCCCGGCGCTTACACCAGGTTGAGCTTTCTGCTCAACAGCCAGCGCGTGATCAGGAAGTAGACCACCGGCAGTAGCCAGAAGAACACCACCAACACCCACATCATGCCCAGAATACCGGTGAGGGGAGCACCCGCAGGCCCTACAACAGTCACACTTGCGCCCGTTGTCTCAGTGGCCCAGGAGCTGCCTGCCAAGCCCATGATGACGCCGATGATCGTCGAGATGATCTGCACGACCGTGCTGATCCCCAGATACGCGCCAACAGAGACCGCGATGCGGTGCTTGTTGGAAAGCTGACCGATCGCCATCGAGACATAGTAGATCAGAGTGCCACCGAAGAGACCAGCGAGGGTGATCAGCCCGATCTGGCCGATCATGACCCACATCCCCGGTTGCGCACCGATGTAATCCAGCGCGTTCTGAACCGCCGGCCAGAACCCCGCCCAGTTGACTCCTGGTACGCCCAGAAGAACGATCAGCACCGAGGCGCAGGCAACGACCAGCGCGCCGACCAGCCAGACCGTCGCGACGATGAACTTCGACCAGATCAGGCTCGTGGGAGTCACGGGCAGCGTGAACATCAGGTAGCCCTCGTTCGAAAGCAGGTTCTTGTAGAAACGCCAGATCGTGATGACGGTCACCAGTACGAACAGGGCCGATATCAGGAACGAATAGATCAGGATCGCGACAACGATCATCCACTGAGGTAGCCATTTGCTTACCAGACCCATGCCGCATCCGATGATCCCCAGCAGCAAGGCCGCGCCGAACGCCGGCAGAAACCACCGCGCGGTCGCCTTGAACTCGTGTTTCAGCAGTTTGCCTAACATGCGAACACCTCCCGGAACATCCCGTCGACGGACTGACCACGCGTCTCACGGATGTGATCGACGCTGTCCTGCAGCACGATCGCACCCTGGTTGATGAAGATGACCTCATCAAGCACCGACTCGATGTCGGCGATCAGGTGCGTGGCAAGCAGCACGGTCGCCTCCGGCGAGTAGTTCGTGATGATCGTCTTCAGGATATAGTCGCGCGCGGCCGGATCGACCCCGCCGATCGGCTCGTCCAGCACATAGAGCCTCGCGTTGCGGCTCATCACAAGGATCAGCTGCACCTTCTCCTGGGTGCCCTTGGACAGCGATCTGAGTCGGCTTCCGACATCGATCTGGAGTGCGCCCAACATCTCAAGCGCGCGCGCCCGGTCGAAGTCAGCGTAGAAGTCCGCGAAGAAGTCCAAAATGGACGCGACGCGCATCTCGCCGGCGAGATAGCTGGTGTCAGGCAGATAAGAGACGATCTTCTTCGTCTCGATGCCTGGGGCGGCGCCCTCGATCAGCACCTGGCCCTCTGAGCAGGTCAGCAGCCCGTTGATGATCTTGATGAGCGTCGTCTTGCCGCTGCCGTTGGGCCCGAGCAGCCCGACGATCTTGCCCGGCTCGAGCGAGAGATCGATGTTGCTCAGCGCTGCTGGTCCACCACGGGAATAGCGCTTTGAAAGCGCCTGGCATTCGAGAATACTCATGTTGCCTCTTCCTCCTTCATACACGTTCGTAAGATATCGCACAGGTCATCCGGACGGTAGTTGAACGGTCGCAGGCTTTCGACGAAGTCCTGCACGCGCTGCTTCACCAGAAGCTGTCGTCCGTCCGCGATAGCCGACTCGTCTTCTGTCACGGTCCGACCGATCGTACGATGGGTCGTGATAAGCCCCTGAGCCTCAAGGTCGACCAAAGCGCGCTGCACAGTGTTGGGGTTGACCCCCAGCTCTGTGGCAAGGTCGCGCACCGAGGCGAGCTTCGATCCCGGCGGATAGGCGCCCGTCATGATACGCACCCCGATCAGCTCGCTGATCTGCACGAAGATCGGTCGGGTGGCGGTGAACTGGACCATCGATATCCCTCCTTTCTGTCACGCCTATTGTATTAAGCACCTAATACAATAATACAAGTAGCGCGACAATGCAAGCAGGAAGAGGAACTCTGATCGTCTTTGATGTTGATAGTG
>WQUG01000015.1 GCA_009785855.1 Actinomycetes bacterium | reverse complement strand
AGCGGGCACCGCGCTGGTCAGCGTATTTCCTGCGCCGTCGATCGTAATGTTTTTGTTAGCAGCGATCGTCTTGTTGGTCGTGATATTGAAGCTTGCTGTCAGCTGGATGATCGTGCTGTCGCCTGCCGTCGTCGAAGCGTTTGTGATCGCTGTTGTCAGGTCGGCCTCGTTCGCTGCGCTGACCGTCGTCGTGACGGCGGCAGCGATCTGGGGCGCTGCCATGGGCGCCACCAGCGAGAACGCGAGCGCGAAGCTCATCAACAGTGCCAGTATCCTCTTATGCATGGTCCCCTCTTTCCTTCCTCCGGTACGTTGCCTTTGATAGTAAGGCGACCTGTCTACTGATAATCTTACCTCTTCTGCGAAGTTTTTTTTGGAGGTTGATGCCGACGCCACAGCGTTACTATTGATACATCACCCGAACAGCGCAGCGGGAACGACCAGTACCCGATCGACAGGGCGCCGGTATGCGCGCTCTCCCGTAGTGAGGACGATCTTCTCTTTTACGCGATCCCCCACCTTCTCCGCAAACCAGTTCAGGTGGCGCACGTCTTCGTCGGTCACCGACGGTCCCATCTTGACTTCGATTATCACGAGCTTGCGGTCCTTCTCGACGATAAGATCGATCTCGCGCGTGCCACTTGCAGTTCTCAGAAAGCCTGTGCGCGCACCAAGAACCGTAGCGTAGGTGCGGACACTCATGGTGCAGAGTGACTCGAAAAGACGTCCGGCTATGGAACCATACTCTGGGTCATGCGGAGAATCCGCGCTTCCTCTGGCAAGATCCTCCGCATGAAGTCCTAAGAGGTGAGCTTCAAGCCCTGAATCAGCGAGAAAATGTTTTGGTGTTTGCTTCAGGCGGCCGAAGAAATCCTCGCCTTCCCCCCAATAGGGAAGGTCATCGATGAGCCAAAGGCTGTATAGAGCTTCACGGTAAGAGATCGTTGTTGGTTTTGAAGGCTTGTCGTCTTCGCCGGGAGTAGCAGCATCAAGCATCTTGTTGTAGCTGGTCGTGGTACCGGTGGCAGCGGCATATGCTCGCATCCATCTGATGAGCGTTTCTGGTTGGCGTAGCTGAATCCCCTGCGCCGAGAAATCCCTTGTAGCGATGTTATCGATATAAGAGTCAAGCAGCAGTGAACGGGCTTTTTCTGAAGCGTTGTATATGTCAGGAAACCCTGAGCGGACAACCTCCTGCATGTACTGCGTAAACGTTACCGGAGACTCGGTCCAGAGTTTCTCAGGAAGGTTTCCCGCAAGACAGTCTTCAAGTTTTATCTTTTCCAGCTGAGGAAAACGTTCTGCCAGAGAGAGCGGACGCATGCGAAGACGTACGATCCTTCCGGCTCCACTATGAAGTGAGAGATTGCTGCTCTGCTGGCTTCCGGTCAGGAGGAGACTGCCTTCAGGGATGTGATCATCAACCATTCGGCGGACCCTGTCCCAAACTTCTGGAAGACGTTGCCACTCGTCAATAAGCACAGGGGTTGGATAATCATAGAGCCGTTCATATCCCGCCTCAAGACTCTCGCGCACGTTCTTCTTATCCAGCTGGAGCACCGTGCGAGCAAAGAGCTCCGCCGTTTGTGTTTTTCCCACACCTTTTGCCCCATCGATCACAATCGCGCGTAGTGCAGGAAGCATCTCTGCAAGCCATCCATCTGCATATCGTGTTATGTGCGTGCTCACGGAAACCTCCTCCGTCTCTTGCTTGATGTGCTAGATAGTTTACCATATGCATGGTAGATAGTTTACCATATGCATGGTAGATAGTTTACCATTTTTACAGTGCGACCCCCCGGGTAGATTGCCATCTCAGGTGCAGGCCGTGACAATCAAGCATTTCGTCGGAGAGATTTGTGCTGCTTTGTCGGAGAGATTTGCGACCGGTTGCGCCTCTATTGCTACCCTATCGTCACGCGCAGGACCAGCGTCAGGGCTTGCGCCCCCTGGCTGTCCTGCGCATTGAGGAACACAAGGTAGACGCCTGCGATGTGGGCGTCGATATTGGTCAGGCCCGTCACCGTGATGGGCAGGACGGCGCCGCCTGCCGCCTTCGCGACAGCGCCGCTGTCTGCCAGCAGCTGGGCTGCCGTGGGGGCGGTCCCGAGCGCATAGCTCAGGTTCGCGACGCGCGCCGTGATCACCGGCGGCTGGTGCGCGGGCGCGGGCGCGGGCGCGGGCGCTGGCGCCGGGGCCGCGGGAGTCGCTGCTTCCTGCTGCTGGCTGCCTGCCTCTGTCGCCTCCGTCGCCGGGGCCGCCGGCGTGGCGTCCCGGCTCGGAGCCGGGGTCGGGGCCGGAGTCGGAGCCGGGCTCGGCGGCGGCGTTACCACGGCGGGGGCCTCCGCCTTCGCCGGGGGCTTCTCCCCCGAACGCAGGGCCGCGTAGCCGCCGACGGCCAGCGCCGTAGCGAGCACGGCAGCGCCGACGATGGCGGCGACCTTGGCGGGCCTGGCCGCGGGGCGGCGCTTGTGCTCGAGGCCGGCCAGGAAGTTCTGGACGCGCTCTGCGGCCTGGGGATCTGCGCTGTGGACCTGCGCCAGCTTGTCGCGCAGGCCCGCGCTGACCAGGGGCAGGGCGATGGCTCCGGCGGCCGCGCTGGCCTGGCGGTCCTGGTCCAGCAGCTGCTTGATAAGCGCCTCGCTGTCCGCGGTCGCCGGCGCCTGCTGGCGGGCGACCAGCTTCTTCAGGGCCGCGCGTGCGTCGTGCAGACGCTTGTCGACCGCCGCGGGAGTAAGCCCCAGGAGCTCGGCCATGTCCTTCGTGGAAAAGCCCACGTAGTAGCGCAGGATCAGCGCGTCTTTCTGCAGGGGGGTGAGCTGGTCCAGGCAGGCGAGCAGCTCGTCGCGTATCTCGTCCTGCTCGCAGATGGCCTCGGGTGTGTTCGGGGTGATCAGGGCGTCATGGGCGCGCTCTGTATCATGCGCTGCATCTAAGGGGAGATCGCCGGCGCGGCGGGACTTGGCGCGCGAGGCGTCGGTCGCCTTGGAGAGCGCGATGCGGAAGAGCCACGAACGGAAGGACAGCGGGTCGGCGAGCTTGTCGAGCTCGAGCAGCGCGTAGACGAAGGTGTCCTGCACGATGTCGGAGGCGTCCTGGTCGCTGGACGTGCGCTTGCGGATGAAGTAGAAGAGCGCCGGGAGGTGCGTCTCATAGAGGCGCGTGAAGGCATCCGAGTCACCGGAGCACGCTCGCTGGACAAGACGCGCGTCATGGCGCGCCTCTGCCGTACGCTGTGTGTCCGTGTCTTTCACCCTGTGTTGCTCCCCTCCCCGGTACGTTGCCGCTGCGTTGCCTTTGATAGTAAGGCGACTGGCCTGCTGATAATCTTACCCCTTGTGCGAAGTTTTTTCACGGGGTCGCATGTGGGGTTGATTGCTGGTCGATTGCTCTGTGTCAAGCTTCACGTCGATCGCCAAGGCTCAGCACGCAGAGTGATCTGCACAAGAATGGGTCTTGAATGTCCGAGAATTGCGGAAAACCGACATTCTTGAACAAGTTTTCGTCCCAAGACGCCCCTTTTGGAGGTCTTCAGTGGACAACAGGCAAAGGAACGTCGGTTTTCCGTCATTTTGGGACAGAGAGTGGGCGTTTTCCTGCATACGTCGCGTTTTCGCTCCTGCTACTCCCCCGCGTTGAGGGGGACGTCGAGGCCGTGGGCGAGCATCAGCTCGCGATCGCGCATGATCCTGTGCGCGTCGCCGTCTGCGACCAGCCGGCCCTCGTCGAGCACCAGCGCCCGGTCGCAGAGCTCCCAGGCGGCCTCCAGGTCATGGGTCGCCACGAGCAGGGTCACGTCGAGGCTGGCCGTGAAGTCCAGCATCTCGTGGCGCCCACGCGGGTCGAGGTTGCTCGTGGGCTCGTCGAGCACCAGCACCGCCGGCTCCATCGCGAGCACCGCGGCGATGGCCGCCCGCTTCTTCTGCCCGAAGCTCAGGTGCATGCCGGGCTTGTGCGCAAGGCCCTCCAGGCCGGTCAGCGCAAGAGCGCGGGCCAGGCGGCGCTGCACCTCCTCTTCAGGCAGGCCCAGGTTGCGCGGCCCAAAGGCGATATCGTCTGCGATGTTCGTCATGAAGAGCATGTTGTCGGGATCCTGGAAGACGATGCCGATGCGCTGGCGTACCGTGGCGAGTGTGTCCAGGGTCAGCGGGACCTCCTCGACGAGCACCGTGCCTTGTTGCGCCATGATGATGCCGTTGAGGTGCGCGATGAGCGTCGACTTGCCTGCTCCGTTGGGGCCGAGCAGAGCCACCCGCTGCTCATGATGCAGCGTGACGCTGATGTCGCGCAGGGCCTCGGTGCCGTCCGGATAGCGGTAGCTGAGGTCCTGGAGTTCTATGGCGTTGGCTTCACAGTGCATGGTTTCCTTTCCGTAAGTGGGAGGCGAGGGGGTCAGTCGACCCGTCGCCTGAACCCCCTTGCCGACTGACCTGCGATGCGACAGGGGGTCGCGATGCGACAGGGGGCCGGGGGTGCTGTCGCATCACAGCCGCACCCCTGTCAGCAGCACGCCGACCAGCAGCGCGCCTGCGACCAGGGCCGTCTCGCGCAGGGTCCAGCGCGGGCGCGCGCCGTCGGGCAGGCGCCCGGAATAGCCCCGCGAGACCATGGCGCGATGGACGTCCTCGCCCCGCTCATAGGCACGCACGAACAGGTTGCCGCCCAGCGAGCCATAGAGGCGCACGCGCGCCCAGCCGCGCAGGAGCGGAGCGCGCGAGGCCAGAGCCCGCTGCATCTGCCGCAGCTCCTCACGGAAGATCGCGCTGAAGCGATAGATGAAGCTCACCAGCATCAGCATCACGGCCGGAAGGCGCAGGTCAGCGAGGCCGCCTATGACCTGGGTCGGCGTGGCGGAGCGGTTGACGGTGCTCACGATGAAGGCCGAGAGGAAGGCCTTCGAGGCGATCTCTGCGATACGCGGCCAGCCCCGGGCGTAGGCGTGCGCGATGCCGGTCGGCGTGAGGCTCGTCATCAGCGTCAGCGGCGAGAAGAGCGCGATGAAGCCTGCGAAAAGCAGCACGAGGCCTGCGCTGAGCAGCACCTTGCGCAGCGGAGCGCCAAGGAGGCGCGCAACGAGCGCGAGCAGGACCAGCAGCACGAGGAAGGTGAGCGGGTCGAAGCCGGGCAACAGCACGACGGCAAGGATCAGCAGGAAGCCCGCGACCAGCTTACCGCGCGCGCTGACCTCGACGCGTCGCCCGGAGAGGAGCACGAGCAGCAGCGCCACGATGGCGACGCCGACCAGCGCCGCGATGACCGTGGCGACCGGTCCCCTGTCGCCACCCAGCCCGTAGCCGGCCAGGACCGTCCCGGCGCCCAGGATCTGCGGCGCGCGCTGCACGGCGGCGGTGTTGCCGACCCCCAGGCTGAAGTAGACGTGCTCGAGCCCGTCGGGAAACGTGCTGGCCGCCCAGGAGAAGCCCGCCGCGATGAGCGCAAGCGCCACGAGCACGACGATGACCGGCCGCGGGGACGCTGTGGCGCCAGAACGGCTTCTGTCACCGAGCAGGTCCGGGCGCACCAGGGCCAGATAGCCCACGATAGAGCCGGTGATGACGGCCTCGCCGACGCCGATGATCGCATGTACACCGAGCATCGCCGGCAGGATGAGGGCCGCCTTCGCGTTGCCAGAAACGATGATCTCGAGCGCCGTCGCGCCCGCCGCTGCTACCGTCGCGGCCCAAGCGCCCAGCGCCGCGCTGGCAACACGCGCGCCCCGCGGCGGCGTCCCCGCGCGCCAGCGGGCGACCAGCCAGCAGGCCAGCCGGTAGACACCCCAGCCCACCGCCGCCGCGATGATCCCCATGTTCAGCAGGTTCGCGCCGTAGGCAAGCACGCCGCCGTCGGAGAAGACCAGCGCCTGGATACCCAGCACCGCCGCCATGATGATGACCGCTGGCCAGAACCCGACCACGATCGCGGCCAGCGCCGCTCCCAGAAAGTGCCCCGAGGTACCACCGGCCACCGGGAAGTTCAGCATCTGCAGGGCGAAGATGAGTGCGCCCAGCACCGCCATGAGCACCAGCTTCTGATCAGAGAGGCGGCGTTTGACCCAGGAGCTGGCAGCGACGAGGGCGCCGAGGGCGCCGCCGTTGGCGATCATGGCGACCGGGGTCGAGAGCATCCCGTCGGGCAGATGCACCGCCGCTCCTTCCTGGAAAGCGTAACACGAACTTATGCGATTGTAACACGAGGGGACGGGGGACCGGGGGGACAGGCACCGTGGTCCCTCAGGTTAGTCGGCGAGGGGGCTTGTTCGCGTACGCGAGCGAGCCCCCTCGCCTCCCACTTGTGCCTAATGCGACAGCACCCCCGGCCCCCTGTCGCCGGAGGCGAGGGGGTCAGTCGACCCGTCGCCTGAACCCCTCGCCAACAGACCTGCAATATGGGACCACGGTGCCTGTCCCCCCGGTCCCCCCTCGCCTTCAGGGCGGCAACTTACTTGACGGTGGGCAGGATCAGCGAGATCGAGGTGCCTTTTCCGACCTCGCTCGTCACATCGATCTGGCCCTTGTGGCGGTCGATGATCTCCTTGGCGATCGGCAGACCGACGCCGGCGCCGCCACTCTCACGGTCGCGCGCCTCGTCGGCGCGCCAGAAGCGGATGAAGAGCTTCTCCAGATCCTCAGGCTTGATGCCGATGCCGGTGTCGGTGATGCTGATGGTATAGCGGCGGGTCTTGCGATCGTATTCTCCCCGCAGCATGATCGTGCCGCCCTCGGGCGTATAGCGCGCGGCGTTCGACAGGAAGTTGCCGATAGCTTGCTGCAGACGGTCGGCGTCGCCGTAGATGTAGATGCCGGTGTCGAATTCAGAGAGCAGGTGCAGGCCGGCGCCCTCGATCAGCTGCCCGTGGACGTCAAGCGCCGCGCGCGCCGGCTGGTCGGCCGGGATGCGCTTCATCTGGAAGGGCTGTGATCCCGCCTCCAGACGCGAGAGTTCCAGGATCGCGTTCGTGAGCCGGGCCAGACGCTGGGTCTCATGGCTGATGATCGACAGATGGGCGCGATCGGCCGGGAATATCCCGTCCTCGATGGCCTCAGCGGTCGCCTGGATCCCCATGAGCGGGGTCTTGAGCTCGTGGGCGACATCGCTCGTAAGCTGGCGCTCGAGTTTGCGGTCGGCCTCGATCGAGTCCGCCATCGTATCGAAGGTCTCGCCCAGCTGAGAGATCTCGTCAGTCCCGACAAGCCCGGTGCGCGCCGAGGTCTCGCCATCACGCAGAGAGGCCGCGGCTTCCGTGATGCAGTTGATCGGGCGGACCAGGCGTCGCGACCAGGTGATGCCGGCCAGGGTCGCGATGAGGATCGCAAGGCAGGCGGACAGTCCCAGAGCGATCATCGAGGACGTGCGCATAGAGATGTCGTGGGCGCTCATCAGGCCCCCCGTCCCATAGGCCCACACGCGGACGGTACCCACCCGTTGCAGCCCGGCGACAACGACCGGCGCGCTGACGATCCTTCCCTTGGGTTGCCCCACAGAGGGAAGCGGCGTTGCCAGGGGGTTCTCCCCCGTCATCGAACCTTGCTGTTGCATATGCTGACGCAACACTGCCTCGTCATAGACGACCGTACCCCGGGAATCGAGGATCTGCACGTTGATGTCAGAGCGCGCGCCTGCCTGCGGGATCACGGCATATGCCGAGAACTCCCATCCTCCGTAGGTCTCGTAGGCCCGGGAGGCCGAGTCTGCCATCGTCTGTGCGATCGACTCCAGGTTACTGCGCACATAGGCGTTGAACTGGTAGTTCCAGACCAGGAACATGATGAGGCCGGAAAGGATGGCCGTACTGGCGGCGACCAGCGCGAAGGCGAAACCCAGACGCGACGAGAAGCCGCCCGGCTTGTCCGGCCGGTTCCTGCGCACTATCAGATCACTTGGCGCCACGGCTCTTCTTCGACTTGGAGGGCTGGGCGACCTCGGCCGCCTCCTCAGGAGCGTCCTGAGGCTCAAAGCGATAGCCGACTCCGTGGACGGTGTAGATGAAGCGCGGGTTGCGCGGATCGTCTCCGAGCTTCGCGCGCAGGTTCTTGACATGGCTGTCGACCGTGCGCTCATAGCCCTCGAAGTCATAGCCCAGGACCTTCTCGACCAGCTCCATGCGCGAGTAGACGCGTCCCGGATAACGTGCCAGGGTGGTCAGCAACTTGAACTCGCTGGCCGTCAGGTCGAGGTCCTTGTCCGCGAGCAGGGCCTGATGCGCGGTGATATCGAGCACCAGGTCGCCGTAGATCAGGCGGTCGCGTTGCGGCTCATCGCCGGTGTGGACCCGGCGCAGCAGAGCGCGGACGCGCGCGATCAGCTCGCGCGGGCTGAAGGGCTTGATGAGATAGTCGTCTGCGCCCATCTCCAGACCGACGATCCGGTCGTCGAGCTCGCCTTTCGCGGTGAGCATGATGAGGGGGATATCGCTGTGGTTGCGTATCTCGCGGCAGACCACTTCGCCGCTGACCTTGGGCAGCATCAGGTCGAGGATGACCAGGTCGAAGGGGTGCGTGGCGAACGCGTCGAGCGCCGCTCGGCCGTCAGCTGCCGGGGTCACCCAGTAGCCTTCGCGCTCGAGATAGGCCGCGACCGCATCGCGGATGGTCTTCTCGTCCTCGACCAAGAGGATACGACGGGTATCTGTAGTTGACATAAACGCCTCCTGTGACGTGTACTCGTAGGGTTATCACTGCTGGATTGTTCCTGCCTCCCAGTGTAGCGCGCACACAGGCGTCTTCACAATTCGCAGATAAGGCCCCGACAGAAACTACACGGGGCCCAGGTGGGAGGCGAGGGGGGTCGCTCGCGTACGCGAACAACCCCCCTCGCCGACTGACCTGCCAGTGTGACAGTGGGACCACGGTGCCTGTCCCCCTGGCGCCTGGGACCACGGTGCCTGTCCCCCTGGTTCCCCTTGGTTCCCTACTGGGGGCCGAAGATCCGATCCAGGAATTCCGTCCAGGCGCCGAAGGGCCTGGTGACCGACGGGGAGTTAAGGAGCGCCGCAAGCGGGGACGCCTCCTGCGAGGCGGCGGTGACCGGCTTGCCGTCACGGGTCACGATGACCACGTGGTCGCCCGCGTCGATGAGGTTCAGCTCCCGGCGGGCATACTCGGCGATGCCGGCCGTCGTCTCAAGGCTCTTGATGTCGCTTTCAAGCCGGGCGTTATAGGTCTGGACCGCTTTGAGCTTCGCGTCCAGGACCCGTTCGTTGCGCGCCTCATGGTAGGCGATCTGAAGAGGACGGAAATACCAGGCGAATATCAGCGCTCCGACGACGAGTATCGCCAGCGGGATGATGACGTAGGGGCGCAGTGTCCAGCTCCCCCTCTTGCGAGCGCCCTCTTTCTTCTTACGCTTCCTGACCCGCTTCTGCGCCGGCGTCGTACTCACTGGTGGCTCCCGTGTTCAACACGAGGGATGAGCATCAGTTGGACGCCCTCGTCAACCCTCCTGACCGTGACCTCGTCGCGCGCGATGCGATGAGCCGCTGTGCGCAGGTTCCCATAGAGGCGCGGCAGGCCGGCGTCATCGGTGGTGATGAGTACCGCGCGATCGCCGCCCGCCATGAAGTAGCGCACGAGTCGTGTCGCCGCGCCGCGCGGCACCGGATAGGGGACGTGGATCGTGCGCGCCGCAAGCGCCCAGGCCTCCTCGGCCCGGATGGGGCGCAGTTTCGCGCGCTGTTCGACATGCAGCAGGACCGCGCGCTTCACCATGTCGATGTCCTGGGGAAGATAGGGGCAGTCCGCGTTCTTGTCCTTGCCCCGTGAGAACGCCGCAGACGGGGCGTTATGCTCCGTGATGAAGCGAGTCGAGACCTCGTAGCCCTCGAGCGCCGCGCCGCGCGTCAGATAGGCCCAGTCGAGCGAGCCGTCGTCGGGCATGACGAGCAGGATACTCTTGCGCACCAGTACGATCAGCTCATCGATCAGGGCAAGAAGTCCGATCCCGCGCCTTGACGGGAAGCTGACGACTGCCAGGTCGAAGAGCTGGTCTTCCGGCTGCGTCGGGAGGTCCTCGGTGAAACCCGTGAAGACCTGCAGATGCTCATCGTCGATCGCGCGAAGGAACTTCTTGACGAAGACCGACGACGGTTCAAGAGCGGTCACCTCCGCGCCGCGCGCCAGCAACAGGCGCGTCAGGATCCCGGTCGCGGCATCGACTTCCAGGACGCGATAGCCCGGCTTCACCTCGCCTAAGACCCGCTCGGCCAGCTCCTTGAACATACGACGGGAGCCGAAGTTTGCGCCCTCGTGGGACGCCGCGCGATCACGGCGCAGCATGAGGTTGTCGAAGTCAGCTCCGAAGCGGGGATCAGGAAGTGGGATCGGCGACATAGGCTAGGCCTCGATGTTGTAGAAGGCCTCAAGTCCGGGGTAGGATCCAGCTCCGGCGAGCTCCTCTTCGATGCGCAGCAGACGGTTGTACTTGGCCACCCGGTCGCTGCGCGCAGGCGCTCCGGTCTTGATCTGGCCGGCATTGGTCGCGACCGCCAGATCGGCGATCGTGGTGTCCTCGGTCTCGCCACTGCGATGCGAGATGATGCAGGTATAGCCTGCCTGCTTCGCAGTCTCGATCGCTTCAAGCGTCTCGGTCAGGCTGCCGATCTGATTGACCTTGATGAGTATGGCGTTGGCCACGCCGCGCGCGATGCCCTCTTTCAGACGATCCGTGTTCGTGACGAAAAGATCGTCGCCCACCAGCTGGACGCGCTCCCCCAGACGTTCAGTCAGGAGCTTCCACCCGTCCCAGTCGTTTTCTGCCATGCCGTCCTCGATGCTGATGATGGGATACTTCTCGCAGAGATCCGCGTAGAAGTCGACCATCTGCGCGCTCGTCAGTTCGCGGCCTTCGCCGGCGAGCACATAGACGCCACGCTGCGCGTCGTAGAACTCCGTCGAGGCCGGATCCATCGCGAAGCGGATCTGGCTGCCCAACTCATAGCCGGCCTGGCGACAGGCCTGCGCGAGCAGCTCCAGCGGCTCCTCGTTACTCTGCAGATTGGGCGCGAAGCCGCCCTCGTCACCGACCGCCGTGGTCAGACCCCGCTCTTTGAGCACGCCGGCCAGCGTGTGATAGATCTCGACACACCAGCGCAGACCCTCAGAGAAGCTCGAAGCGCCGACCGGCATGATCATGAACTCCTGCAGATCGACGTTGTTGTCGGCGTGGACGCCTCCGTTCAGCACGTTCATCATCGGGACCGGCAACTTCGAGGCGTTGACGCCTCCGACGTAGCTGTAGAGCGTCAGCCCGACTGACTCTGCTGCCGCGCGCGCGACCGCCAGCGAGACCCCCAGCACGGCGTTGGCTCCGAGCGCGCCCTTGTTCGGCGTGCCGTCCAGCGCGATCAGCGCCGCATCGATCGCGCGCTGGTCGCAGGCGTCAAGCCCGAACAGCGCCTCGGCGATCTCTTCGTTGACATGGGAGACCGCGGCGCGTACGCCCTTGCCCCCGTAGCGCCCGGCGTCGCCGTCACGCAGCTCGACCGCTTCAAGCGATCCGGTCGAAGCGCCGGAAGGCACGATGGCTGCCCCAAAGGCGCCGTCGTCAAGCGTGACCTCCGCCTCAAGCGTGGGGTTACCCCGCGAATCAAGTACCTCGCGAGCGAACACATCGACGATCTCAGACATCGAGACCTCCTTCGTTGTCAGGGGCCGGATCAGCCCTTACTGCTTTTTCTTAGCCCGGAAATCCTTAACGACCTGGTCATACACGGTGATCTTCGCCTTCTTGCGCAGCGAGGCCAGAAGGTTCTGGGACTCCTTGTTGCGTTTCGAGTTGAGAAGCGTCGCCTTGATCGTGTTTTCAACGTCAGCGAAGGTCTTCTGGCTGGCGGCGCGCGTATCGGTCACCTTGAGGATGAAGAGGCCGCCGCTTGTCCTGATGACATCGCTGACCTCGCCCTTATCCAGTTTGTTGACGGCCGCCTGCAGCGTGGAATCAAGCGGAGGGTTGCCGGGCGCCCAGCCAAAGTCGCCGCCGTTGGCAGCGCTGACGGCGTCGATCGAGTTCTTCTGAGCGAGCTGCCCGAAGTCCCCGCCCTTCTTGAGCTGCGCAAGCACGTCTGCCGCCTTCTGACTGTCGGCCAACGCGAACTTGATCTGAGAGACCCGCTTTCCTGCAGCGACCGTGAAGTTCTTCTTGTTCTGATCGAAGTACGCCTGAGCCTGCTTCGTGGTGATCGAACCATCCGGCACGAGCTTCTTGGTGATCTCCTGCGAGACAAGCTGATACTTTATCTGCGCCTTAAGCGCTTCAAGCGTGTATTGCTTCTCTTTCAGCACCGCGTCGAACTGCTTCTGCGAACCATACTGTTTCCTGATGGCGTCGACCTGCGCCTGGACCTGCGCATCAGAGACGTTGATCCCTCGCTTCTTCGCCTCCTGCAAGATGAGCTCCTCGTTGATCAGCTCGTCGAGGAGCTGGCTCCTGATCTGTCCCGCAGAGACCCCGCTGTTGCTCTCGAAGATCTGCGGGTTCTGGAGCTTGACCTTGGCGACCAGGGCGTCAAGCTGCTTGGTGGTGATGCGGGCGCCGTTCACGCGCGCCGCCAGACCTCCGTGGCCGATGCCGACGTCGACCTTACCGGTGAAGGACAAGATCAGCAGGGCTGCCAGCGCGATGACGACAACGGCGCCGGCGCCGATGATGAGCGCCAGGGGGCGCTTTTTCGCCTGCTTCGGCGCTTTCGTCTTCTCAGAAGAACGAGTAGGAAGCGCTGACTCTGTCGACTCTGTCGACCCCGTCGGCACTGTCGGTTCCGCCGGCTCCGAAGGAGCAGCAGCACTGTCGTTGAGTATATCGTTGGTCTCCATGCGGTATCCCATCCTTGTTGAATGTAACCATCGGTTACTGAGCAGTCTGGAATACTATAGCATCCAGATATGAAGCGACGGCGTCTGCCACATTCTTTCCATAAGGCAAAGCGGCCCTCAGGGTATGGGCGCGCTCCTCGTAAGTGATACCGAGGACGCCCAGCTCCTCACGCAGCTCCGCGGACAGGACCACGCCCTTGATCCGCAGCTCCGCACCCTGCGCGGTGACCTCGACCGCACTCGCCTTCAGCACCGCGGCCGCCCGGCGGATCCGTGCCAGCGTGATGAGGTTGCGCGCCGGCTCCGGCAGCGCGCCATGCTCTGAGATGAGCTTCTCCACCGTCGCCTCGAGCTGGTCGGGGTCTGCGGCGGCAGCGATCCGGCGGTACCAGAGCACCCGCGCGCCCAGTGCCGGCAGGTACTCTTCGGGCAGGAAGGCCGGCGCCGGGATCTCGACCCGGATCTCAGGAAAGGCGACCTCTTCTGCGCGGCCGTCATCTGCCAGAGCGTCTGCGAGCATCGTGGCGAAGAGGTCGAAGCCCACCGCAGAGAGCTGTCCGCTCTGCTCGGCGCCCACCAGGCTGCCCGCCCCGCGGATCTCGAGGTCGCGCATCGCGACCTTGATGCCTGCGCCCAGCTCGTCGTGTTCCGCGATCGCCTGCAGACGCTCGACGGCCTGCGAGGTCAGGGTCCCGTCCGGCGGGTAGAGGAAGTAGGCGGCGGCATGGACATGGCTGCGCCCCACGCGGCCCTTGAGCTGGTAGAGCTGGGAGAGGCCGAGGCGTTGGGCGTCCTCGATGATAAGCGTGTTGGTATGCGGGTTGTCGATGCCCGACTCGACGATGGTCGTCGAGAGCAGGACGTCGGTGTGGCCGGCGGCGAAGCGCTCCATGACCCGTTCGAGCTCGGTCGGCGACATCTTGCCATGGGCGACCCCGATGCGGGCCTCCGGCACGAGTTCGCTCACCTGCTTCAGGGACTCATCGATGTTGGCGACCCGGTTGCTGATGTAGTAGACCTGGCCGCCGCGCGCAAGCTCCGCGCGGATCGCATGGGCGATCACGTCACGTGATGCGGCCTGGACCTGCACCTTGATGGGATGGCGCATGGCCGGCGCCGTGTTGATGAGGCTGAGGTCGCGCACGCCAGAAAGCGACATCTGCAGCGTGCGCGGGATCGGCGTGGCAGACATCGCCAGCACATCGATCTGCTCGCGGAAGTTCTTGAGTTGCTCCTTGTGCTCGACCCCGAAGCGCTGCTCCTCGTCGATGATGAGCAGGCCCAGATCGCGCGGCGCGACATCGGCCGAGAGCAGACGGTGGGTGCCGATCAGCACGTCGACCGTGCCGTCCGCGAAGCCTTCAAGCGCGCGGCGGATCTCGGCCGGGGTCCGGAAGCGCGAGAGCAGCTCGACGCTGACATCGAAGCCCTTGAAGCGCTCCGTGAAGCTCACGAAGTGCTGCTGTGCGAGGATCGTCGTCGGACAGAGCACCATGACCTGCTTGCGGTCACAGGTCGCCTTGAAAGCCGCGCGGATCGCGACCTCGGTCTTGCCGTAACCGACGTCGCCGATGATGAGCCGGTCCATGGGCCGCGCCGCCTCCATGTCGGCCTTGACGTCGGCGATGGCCGCTGCCTGGTCGGGGGTCTCCTCGTAGATGAAGCGCGCCTCCATCTCATGTTGCTGCAGCGTGTCCGGGCCAAAGGCGTGCCCCGTGATGTGACTGCGGCGGGCATAGAGGTTGGTCAGGTCGAAGGCCATCTGACGCGCGGCCTTGCGCGCCTTCTCCATCGCGTGGACCCAGGACTTGCCGCCCAGGCGCGTGACTTTGGGAGCGCTCCCATCGGCGCCCACGTATTTGCTGACCTTGTCGATCTGGTCGACCGGCGTATAGAGCGTGTCGCCGGCCGCATACTGCAGGCGCAGGTAGTCGCGCGTCACGCCGTCGACCGTGCGCCGCGTGAGCTCCTTGAAGAGCGCGATGCCATAGGTCTGGTGCACGACGTAGTCGCCGGGAGCGAAGGGAAAGGTCAGCAGGGTCTTGTCGGCGGCGGCGGCGGTGGTGGCAGCGGTGGCGCCGCGGCGCTGCGCGGTGCCGAAGATCTCGCTGTTCGTCAGCAGCGCCAGGCGGGCCGGCTCGATGATGCAACCCGCCTCGAGGTCAGCGTCGATCAGACAGACCACGCCCGTGCCGACGTCAGCCGGGCCCCCGACGGTCAGTCCCGCGCTGGTCAGGTCCTCGATCACCCGCTGTCGCCGGCGCCGGTCTGATAGCGCCACGACCACCTGGTAGTGCTCGGCGAGCAGACTGCGGACGAAGTCGACGAGACGGTCTGCCCCCTGCAGCTTCATCGGAGCGCGCGCGGGGATGCGCTCGTCGAGGGGAGCCGTGCCCGCGAGCGTCAGCACCTGCAGGCGCGGGCCCTCCCCGAAGTCGAGCTTGGCTGGCGCGATGAAGAGCCCGACGAGCGGATCTGTGCGGGACGCAGACGAGTTCCCGGACTGATCCAGCACGCGGGCGGCGCCCGACGCGCGCCCCCGTGAGCTCGCCTCCGCCCTGAGGTGCGTGAGCGTTCGGAAACCGGCCTCGCGGGCAAGCGCCGTCAACTGCTCGTAGCGGCGCACCGCGTTGTCGAAGAGCGCCTTGGGCTCGACCAGTATCACGCGCGTCGACGCGCAGGTCCAGGCAGCCAGCGGCTCGGCGTCCGGATAGAGCAGCGGCAGGTAGCGCCCGATACCCGGAAAGCGGATCCCGTGCGCCAGCTGATCGGCGTGGAAGGCCACCTGCGGGCGGGCGGCGGCAAGCGAGCTCAGGAGCTCAGCTACCCGGCGCCCCTCGGTCCGGGAGAGCGCGAGGTCGTCGACCGGCCAGATCTCGACGGCTTCCAGCGGATTGACCAGCTGCCCGGATCCCGGGATATAGGTGCGGACCTGTTCGACCTCGGTGTCGAAGAAGTCGATGCGTACGGGACGGGCGGGCGGCGGCGGAAAGACCGAGAGCGTGTCTCCCAGCCAGGAGAAACTGGCCGGCACGTCGGCGCGCGTCTGATGCGCGTAGCCCAGGGCGACCAGGCGCGCGGCGAGCTCCTTGAAGTCGACCTCCTGGCCTGGCTCCAGACGCAGGGGCGCGAACTGCCGCAAGCGCCGCGGAGCCATCAGGCGCAAACAGGCTGCGGCCGAGGTCACGACGACGACGGGCGCGCCGGAGTCGAGCGCGTCCAACGCCCGCGCCCGCTCCGCGAGCTCCGCGGGGTCCGGCTCGGCCTCCTGCCAGGGCAGGTCCGCGCGTTCACGGAAACGCAGGACGCGCTCGCGCCCGAGCATCACCGACAGCGCGCGCGCCGCCCGGTCCGCCTCGGGTTCAGTGGGCTCGACGAGCAAGGTGCAAGCGGGATCTTGCAGGAATCGCGCGGCAACAAGAAAGGGGCGCGCGAAGCTCGGGACGCCCAGGGTGGCGTCATCTCCTTCGTGAAGCAGCGCGTCGATCCGGCTCAGCGCGGGGATCGACGTGACGGGCTTCAGGATGCGCTCGAAGGACGCGGCCTGCGACGTTGACATGAGGCTATTGTAGCATCAGGCTACACGCGACGGACCAGGGGGACAGTCACCTTCGATAAACGCGCCTCGAAGATCGAGGGGATGCGCCTTCTGAAGTGATGAAGCGTCTTAGTGCCGGAAGTGGCGGCGCCCCGTAAAGAGCAGGGCCATGCCGGCGGCGTCAGCGGCGGCGATGACCTCGTCGTCGCGGATCGAGCCGCCCGGCGAGATGACCGCGGTCACTCCCGCTTCGGCGAGTGCTTCCAGACTGTCAGCGAAGGGCATGAAGGCATCGCTTGCCGCCACGGCTCCTGCGGCCGCCTCGCCCGCATGCCCGACGGCGATGCGCGCCGAGTCCACGCGGTTGG
>WQUG01000014.1 GCA_009785855.1 Actinomycetes bacterium | reverse complement strand
GTGCGAGCGCGCCCATCAGCGCGCGCTTGCAGAGATAGCAGCGCTCGGGCGTGTTGTCAGCGAGTCCGGGAACCTCCAGTGGCGCCGCCTCGTAGCAGAGCTGCTCGATGCCTTCCGCCTCGCAGAACGCGCGCGCCGCCGCAAGCTCGCGCGCAGGGACCAGAGGCGAGCACACCGTCACCGCGACGGCACCCGCCCCCAACTCATCGTGGGCGACCTTGGCCAGCAACGTGGAGTCGACCCCGCCGGACAGCGCGATCAGCACCCTGCCCGCCTCACGCAGCCAGGAGCGCAGCTGCGCGAGCTTGGCCTGACGGAAAACGGCGGTCATGCGGCGTTGCGGCGCGCTTTGAGCTTGTTGATGATGAACTGGACGAACATGGGGATCACCGAGATGAGCACGATGCCGATGATCACGAACTCGAAGTTGTTCTTCACGAAGGGGATGTTGCCGAAGAAGAAGCCGAGGAACAGGAAGCCCCAGGCCCAGAGGAGCCCGCCGACGACGTTGAAGCGCGCGAAGCGTCCGTAGTGCATGCGCCCGATGCCGGCCACGAAGGGCGCGAAGGTCCGCACGAAGGGGACGAAGCGCGCCAGGAGTATCGTCTTGCCGCCGTGGCGCTCGAAGAAGGCCTCGGTGTCGGCGATGTGCTTGCGGTTGATGATCCGGCCCTCGAAGCGACTCAGCAGGCGCTCCCCGAAGTTCTTGCCGATCTCGAAGTTCATCGCATCCCCCGCGACCGCAGCAAGAGGGAGGATCGCCACGAGCACCCAGATATTCATCTGACCGCCGGTCGTCGATCGCATCGTCACCGCAGCCAGAGCCCCCGCGGCGAAGATCAGCGAATCCCCGGGTAAGAACGGCATCACGACCAGCCCGGTCTCGATGAACAGTATCAGGAAGAGCAGGGCGTAGACCCAGATCCCATAGGAGGCCATGAGGGCGGCAAGATGGACGTCGATATGCAGGATGAAATCGATCATGAGCTTTCAGTGTAGCGCGAAACCGCCCGACAAGCGACAGAAAGCGCACCGGTACGCTATACTGTAACCTTGCGGAAGGGTCCCGATCCCCCTCTTATGCTTGATGCCGGTAAGACGATCACATACCTATGAGTTCAAAGACGAGCTGCGCGTCGGCCAGAGGTCACAGCGCAAGGCCGCGCACCAGCGCAAGCGGCGCCGTCAGCGACTCATCATCGGCGCCATCGTTCTCTGCCTGGCGACGGTCCTTGGCGCGGGCCTCTGTTGGATGCACCGTTCGAACAAGCTGGCGCGCGCGGTCGTCCAACGAAACACCACGGAGACGGCGAGTGCGTCCACGGCTGCAGCAAGACCGTCGACTGCTCCTGCCCCGGAACCGATGCCGACTCCAGTCGTCGCGAGCTTCAAGGGCGTCGCGCTCCACCTCTCTGTGAGCCTCAAGGACTTGACCGAGGTCGGCTTCCATCCCGCAAGCTACGCGTACGCCATGCCGCTCGACACGTCGCTTGTCGCGACCGACACCGGCGCCGTGGCTGCCGCAAAGGGCACCGGACGTGACAAGAGCAAGCAACCTGCGGGGCCGGCGGCGGCGCTCATCGGCTTCTCTATCCAGATGTGGCGTACCGACGCAGGCAGCTATGAGGGGCGCAGCGCGATCGACGAGGGCGCCCCGGCGGGCTCGACCACCTATGCGCCCATAGACGGCACGATCACCGCGGTGCGCTACTACAACTATGAGAACGGCTGCAAGGACTACGAGGTCCACATCAGCTTCGACTCACCGGAGCTGGCGCGCTACGAGATCGTCATGATCCATGAGGATAAGGTCCGCGTCAAAGTCGGCGACAAGGTCATCGCCGGCGTGACCCCCATCGCACAGGTCCGTGATCTGACCCCCTATCTGGATAACCAGCTGAGCGTGTTCACCGGCGAGGCGGGTAACCACGCCCATATCCAGGTCAACGACACGAAGAGCCAGAGCTACCTTGACGTTCAGAAGCAGCGCGCCACCAGCAGTTTCTATATCAACTAACTCGAGCAATGATGCCGACGTAAGATAGACGGTGGCTGAGTAGGCGCCGTAAGGCATGGCGTACTTTAGTACGCGAGCCTTGCGGGAACGACCTCAGGCGCCGTCTAGATACGTCGCGATGGCTGAGGCGGCCTTCTTGCCGGCCCCCATCGCAAGGATGACCGTGGCAGCCCCCGTCACGATGTCACCGCCCGCGAAGATGCGCGGATCGCTCGTGCGTCCGTCCTCGTCGGTCGCCAGATAACCGCGCTCCGTCAGCGCGACGTCGGCGATCTCTGAGACCTGCTGGTGAGCCTTGGTCCCCACCGCGATGATGACGGTGTCACAGGCGATCACTTCCTCGCTGCCCTCGAGGGGCACCGGTCGGCGCCTGCCGCTCGCGTCGGGCTCGCCCAGCTCCATGTGCTGGACGCGCAGACCCGTCACCCAGCCCGTATTGCCCTCGATGGCGAGCGGCCCACAGAGCTCCTGTATCTGGACGCCCTCCTCCTTGGCGTGGTGCAACTCCTCCAGGCGCGCGGGCATCTCCGCCTCCGTACGCCGGTAGACGATCGTGA
>WQUG01000013.1 GCA_009785855.1 Actinomycetes bacterium | reverse complement strand
CGTTCAGACACTACTTCAGGCTGACGGCAGCGCCCGCCTCCTCCAGCTTACCCTTGGCCTCCTCGGCCTTATCCGTGGCAAGACCCTCGGCGACCGGCTTCGGAGCGGCCTCGACCAGGTCCTTGGCCTCCTTCAGGCCCAGACCGGTCAGCTCGCGGACGACCTTGATGACAGCGATCTTGTTGTCACCGAAGCCCTCGAGTACGACGTCATAGGAGTCCTTCTCCTCAGCGGCGGCAGCGGCGCCGTCGCCCGCGACCGGAGCCGCAGCCACGGCCATCGGAGCCGCAGCGGACACGCCGAAGACCTCCTCAAGCTCACTTACCAGCTCAGAAAGCTCCAGAGCGGGCATCGCCTTCAACGCTTCAACGATCTCTTCTTTTGATACAGCCATGTTCTTATCCTTTCATCGATATCACAAGTGTCATGCGGCCTTCTGAGCCGCGCCGTCGAGCACGGTCACCAGACCGCGCGCCGGTCCGCTCAGGACCGTCACCAGACCCCTCGCCGGGTTCTGGAGGGTGCCAAGAAGCTTCGCGAGCAGTTCCTCGCGGGTCGGGAGTGCGGCGAGTACGCCCAACGCAGCACTGTCAAGCACCTGGTTCTGCACCAGGCCGCCCTTCAGTCCAAGCGCATCATGCTCGCGACTGAAGTCCTTGAGAGCTTTAGCCGGAGCCACCGGGTCGTCCCCGGTGAAGACGAAGGCCGACGGACCTTCGAGCAGCTCACCCAGATCGGGCAGGGCAAGCTCGGTCATCGCGATCTCAACGAGCGTGTTCTTGTAGACGACCAGGCGTCCCCCGGCCTCGGTGACCTTGCGCCTCAGGGCGCTGATGTCCTTGACCGAAAGTCCGCGATAGTCCACGAGCAGGACGTTCTCCGCATCAGAGAACTGACCCTTGATCTCAGCGACCGCTTCTTTCTTCACGTTAGCTGGCATAGTATGTATCACCTCACTTCCCTCCCTGACTGACGCTGCAAAAAGAGACCCCTGACCGGGATACAGTCAGGGGTCGCGTCTGTCAGGAAGAGTGCGCAAGCACAGCTTTTCCAGATGCGACTACCTCGGTGGGCGGGACCCGCGGGCCCCATTACCCTCCTTTGCGGAGGACCGACTGTCTTCGGCAGCGAATCATCAGGTTCGTTTTCAAGCGTCAACAATGATACCAGAACGCACAGATCCTTGCAAAGAGCCCTAATCGGTCTTCGGACGCCTCCGGATGATCCTGACCCTCTTGCGTTCCGGACGCGGCGCCGTGATCATCGCGCGGATCTCATCGGGATCCTTGCCCTCCTCTTCACCCGAGCGCGCGATCTGAAGACGCTTGTTGGCCGCAAGCGCCATCGACAGCACGGGCGCGCCGAGCGTCATCCCCAGAACGCCGCCGAAGATGCTCCCGACGATCGTAACGACCAGCGTGGCAAGGGGATGCAGGTCAAGGCTCTTGCTCATCGTGAAGTTCACCACGAGCTGCTGGATGACGTTTTGGGCGACGAGCACTATCAGCAGCACGATAAGCGCCTCCTGAAGACCCCCTCCGCCCAGCGCGACCAGACAGGCGAAGGCCCCGCTGATCAGCGCCCCGAAGATCGGGATGTAGGCCGTCAGGAAGGTCACGATCACGATCGGCAGTACCAGGGGAACTTTCATGATCGCCAGAGCGATACCGATGACCGCCGCGACCACGACCGCAGTGATGGTCGTACTCTTGAAATAGCCGCGCAGGCTGCGCGCCCCATCATGGACCAGCGCGTCTCCGACCTCGCCGCTGACCCCAAGATGGCGCCCGATGAAACCCATGATGTTGTCGTAGTCAGTCAGGAAGTAATACAGGCATAAGATACCGAGGAACAGCATGAAGAGTGCGCCCAGCGCGCCCGAGAGCAGTGAGCCGACCTGTGTGAGCCCCGACGAGATGTTGCCCAGCGAGATCCCGCCTGAGCTCGCTGCAGACGACGAGTTCCCGCCCCCGCTCAGGAGCAGGTCGTTGACCGAACGGGTGACCGTCGCGGTGGCCTGACTGACGTAGCGGTCGACGGTCGCCCGGGGGATGCCGACCGCTACAAGCTTGTTCTTGGTATACCTTCCCAGGTCGTTCGTGCCGGAGATGAGCTGCCGCCCGATCGCCGGACCCTGGCTGACGACTCCGTTGGTCGTGAGCACCAGGGCGCCAACGACCAGGCCCAGGACCAGGACGATGACGATGACCGCTGAGACCGGTCGAGGCAGTTTGATCTTCGCACCCAGTTTGATGAGCGGGTGCGCGATGATCGCGATGACCGCAGCGACGATAAGGGGCACGGTGATGGTCGCCGCCAGACGCAGCACATAGAGCAGCGCCGCCACACCGACGCCGACCACGAGTATCAGCGCGACGTTGACGCCGAGCGACAGCAACCAGGGGGCGACCCCCGGCAGGTTCTTCAGGCGACTCTGATGCGGTTCACTCATGGCCTCCATTTTACCGCAAGAGAGCCCGGCAGGGCGCCAGGCTCTCTTGTGATCAGGAACAGGTCCTCGCCCTAGTAGTTGAGGTCCTCTGCCGTCACCCGGCCACGGAACGCGCGATACGCAAGCACGTGGTAGAGGAGCACCAGAGGCACCCCGATGCAGGCGATG
>WQUG01000012.1 GCA_009785855.1 Actinomycetes bacterium | reverse complement strand
ACAACGCGATACGCCTGACCTTCGCCTCCAACGCGAGCGTCATCATCTCGGTCGCGCCGCTGTTCACGGCGCTCATCGCCGGTTGGATCCTGGGAGGGAGTAAGCCCCGCTGGTATTTCTACGCGGGGTTCGTCACCGCGATGGTCGGCATCACGCTGGTGAGTTTCAACAGCGCTTCTGGCTTCCACTTCAGCCCTGCAGGCGACCTGCTCATGCTCGGCGCGGCGCTGGTCTGGGCGATCTACTGCAACATCACGCGCCGGATCAGCGAACTGGGACATCATACGATACTCGTGACGCGGCGCATCTTCGCCTACGGTCTGCTCTTCATGATCCCGGCGCTCTTCATCTTCGACTTCCACTGGGGGCTGGCGCGCTTCGCTTCGCCTGTCAACGCCCTCAACATCCTGTTCTTAGGGCTGGGGGCCTCGGCGCTGTGCTACGTGACCTGGAACTACGCGCTGAAAGTGCTTGGGGCGGTCAGGACGAGCGTCTATATCTACGCGGGGCCCGTGGTCACGATGGTGGCCGCCGCGATCGTGCTGGCCGAGCCTTTGACCTGGATGCTCGTGATCGGCGCAGCGCTGGCGCTGGCCGGGCTTGTTATCTCAGAGCAGGGTCAGCGATGGTGGCGCCACAGATGACCCGGTCGCCGTCGTAAGCCACGACGGCCTGCCCGGGCGCCGCGGCGCGCACCGGCTCGTCGAAGTCGACGCGGAGACGTCCATTTTGCAGGGGCGTGACTCGAGCCGGTCTCGCCGGGCTGCGGTAGCTGATCTTGACCTCGGCAGAGAGGGGCCCTGTTGGCACGTCGATCGAGACCCAGTTGGGGTCGCAGGCAACCAGGCTGCGGACGAAGAGATCGGCTTCCTCGCCGAGGGTGACGATGTTACGCTCGACATCCTTCGCAACAACATAGACCGGGTGCCCTGCCGCCACCTCGAGCCCCTTGCGTTGGCCGATCGTATAACGCGCCAGGCCCCTGTGGTGGCCGATGACCGACCCAGTGGTGTCAAGTATCTCGCCCGGCTCCAGCGCAACCCCGCGCCAGCGCTCGATGAAGGCGCCGTGGTCACCGTCTGCGATGAAGCAGACGTCCTGGCTGTCAGGAGAATCGGCGTTGGCAAGTCCTGCCGCAGCCGCGCGCTGTCGTACCTCCTGCTTACTGAGCGCGCCCAGGGGGAAGCGGACGCGCACGAGTTGGTCCTGCGTCAGTCCCGAGAGCACATAGCTCTGGTCTTTGGCGGGATCGGCGCCGCGCAGGAGCTGGACGCGCTCACCCGGGCAGGTGCGCGCATAGTGTCCCGTCGCGATGATGTCGATGCCCTGCTCGTCGGCGCAGGCAAGCAGGCGTGCGAACTTCATGGTCCGGTTGCAGCCGACACAGGGATTGGGAGTCTCACCCGCCTCATAGGTCGCTACAAAGGGCTCGATGACCTCGTGCGCGAAGTCATCGCGACAGTCAAGGACCACGTGCGAGATCCCCAGACGCTCAGCGACGCGGTGTGCGTCGGCCGCAGCGGGCGCTGCCGTGTCGCCTGCCAGGTTGAGCGTCACCCCGATGCAGTCGTAGCCCGCCTCGACCATGAGCAGCGCGGCCACCGACGAGTCGACGCCGCCGCTCATCGCGATGAGCGCGGTCTCAGCCAAGGGCGGCAAACGCCTGCTTCAGGTCGGCGATGATATCGTCGATGCTCTCGATGCCGATCGACAACCGGACTGTGCTGCGTCCGATATGCTGTTCGGCCAGTTGGGCCTCGCTCAGCTGCGCGTGGGTCGTCGTCGCCGGATGGATCACCAGCGACTTGACGTCAGCGACGTTGGCCACGTTGCGGAAGAGCTTCAGCGCGTCGATGAAGCGCAGGGCTTCTGCTTGCCCTCCTTTGACGTCGATCGAAAATATCGAGCAGCCGCCGCGCGGGAAGTAGCGGTCATAGAGCGCACGCTGCTCGCCTGAGGCCAAGGACGGATGATGGATCGCCTCGACCTGCGGGCAGGTCTGCAGGAAGTCCAGCACCTGCTTCGTGTTCTCGACATGGCGCTCGACGCGCAACGACAGCGTCTCGAGCCCCTGGAGCAGCAGCCAGGCGTTGAGCGGGGCGATCGCCGCGCCCAGATCGCGCAGGATGATCGCGCGCGCATAGGTCGTGAGCGGAGCGTCGGGCGCGACCTCGGCGAAGGTCAGCCCATGATAGCTGGGGTTGGGCTCGGTGAGCTGCGGAAAGCTACCCGCGCGCGCCCAATCGCCTCCTCCCTCGACGATCACGCCACCGAGCGTCGCGCCCTGCCCGCCGATGAACTTCGAAGCCGAGTGGACCACGATATCAGCGCCGAGCGACAGCGGACGCAGGAGGTAAGGCGTTGCGAAGGTGTTGTCGACG
Source organism: Actinomycetes bacterium (assembly GCA_009785855.1). Classification (GTDB taxonomy): domain Bacteria; phylum Actinomycetota; class Coriobacteriia; order WRKU01; family WQUG01; genus WQUG01. The sequence continues at coordinate 240 of WQUG01000012.1, read as the reverse complement.
ATGAGCGGGATCTTGTGCGCATGGGCGAGGTCTGCGAGTGCCTCGATGTCGACAAGGTTCGCGTTGGGGTTGCCGATCGACTCGACGAAGAGGCCCTTCGTGCCGGGCTGGATGGCCGCTTCGAAGGCCGCGATGCCCTCTGCCGGATCGACGAAAGTCGTCGCGATACCGTAGGCGGGAAGCGTCTGCGCCAAGAGGTTGTAGGTGCCGCCATAGATGGTCGAGGCGCTCAGGAGGTGG
>WQUG01000011.1 GCA_009785855.1 Actinomycetes bacterium | reverse complement strand
GTCATGGGCGCCCACTACGCCCGTGTCCAGGGCGAGACCGAGGCGACAGCCCGGGTCATCACCGACCACAACGCGCCGCGCTTCTCAGGCGACGCGCTGCCGCGCACCCAAGCTGCGGCCGCCGTCGCGATCGCCGAAAAGATCGACACCCTTGTGGGGATATCCGCTGTCGGCAAGGCCCCCAAAGGCTCCTCTGATCCCTTCGGTCTGCGTCGCGCTGCCATCGGTATCCTGCAGATCGCCCTCACAGAAACCGCCTTGGATATCTCAGAGCTGATCTTGCAGGCTGCTGACGGATATGGCGATCTGGCCGTCGACGGCGCTGCGATCCGTGAGTTCTTCGACGCCCGCCTCGCGAGCATCCTGCGCGACGAGGGCTTCAGCCACCAGGTGGTCGCGGCGGTCCTTCCGGTAGCGGCGATGCGTCCTGCCGACGCCCATGCGCGCTGTGAGGCCCTGGCGCGCTTCGTGCTGCAGGGCAGCGACTACGAGGACCTGTCTGTGGCCTTTACCCGCGCGAAGAACCTGAGCGATCCGAGCGCCGGGCGCGAGGTCGATACCGCGCTGCTCACAGAAGCTGAGCAGCCCTTCGTCGCCGCGCTCAGGCAACTGGCGCCTGAGGCGCGCGCGCTCAGAGAGGCAGGCGACTACGACCGCTTCCTTAAGCGTCTTGCCACGATGCGCGGACCGATGGACGCCTTCTTCGAGCAGGTCATGGTCATGGATGAGGACCCGGCGCTTCGTCGCAATCGTCTGGCCATCCTGAACGACTTCATCGCGCTGGTCGAGCAGTTCGCTGACTTCCGCGCGCTCATCGCCTAGGAAAGGGTCACGGCCGTGTCCGAGCTGCCCGACAAGACGCACCACCTCACCCTGCACGTCCTCAGCGACTCGCTCGGTCAGACCGGCGTCGCCTTCTCACGGGTGCTGATCTCCCAGTTCCCCTCTCTGGAGTTCTCGATCGTGCGGACTCCGATGATCGACGAGCCCGATGACCTGCGCGACATCGTGCGCCCCCGCTGCGGTCAGTCCGACTATCTCTTCATGTACACCTTCGCTCGTCACGATCTGCTCAAAACGATGGAGGAACTCGAAGCAGATGGCTGCCGTTCGATCAATCTTCTGGGTCACGCGGTCGACTATGTCCATAAGCTGACGGGCGAGCGGGCGATGGGCAAGGTCGGCGCGATCCACTCGACGGACAAAGCCTACTTCCAGCGCATCGATGCGATGGAGTTCACCATCAATCATGACGACGGACGCCATCCGGAGGGGATGCTGGATGCAGACATCGTGTTGATCGGGGTCTCACGCAGCGGAAAGACGCCACTCTCGACCTTCCTGGCGTATCGCGGATGGAAGGTAGCGAACCTGCCCCTGGCGGCAAGTTCGACACCGCCGAAGGAGCTCTTCAACGTCGATCCGCGCCGCATCTACGGTCTGATGAGCACCCCCGAGGTGCTCTTGCAGGTGCGCAAGGCACGCTCCGAGGAGTTCAGAGTGCACCTCGAGAACTACTCCTCGCGCGAAGCCATCGAGGAGGATCTGGAGAGCGCCCGGGACCTCATGCGTCGCCTGGGCTGCATCGTGATCAACACGGCCAACCGCGCCATCGAGGAGATCGCCCAGGATATCTTGGCCTATGCCTTGGTACTGGATCCGGATCACGACTTGTAGACTCGACCCCTGGGCACGACCGCTCGACCTTGCAAATAGTTTCCATAGGGTATAATATTACATGGAAATGATTACCGGAAGGAGAAGCCATGCCTGACGAACATGATCTTGCTGCCAAGATCTTCGAGACGATGCCGGCTCTGGGGCGCACGATGCGCCGTCAACGCCTCGATGGAGGCGGGGAGTTCCAGCGCATCCTGATACTGAAGCACCTCATGCGCGGACCACAGACCCAGTCGTGGCTAGCCGACCACCTGCACCTGAACCCGCCGGCGCTCTCGAAGCTGATCGACCGACTTGTCGAGAAAGGCCTGGTGACCCGCGCGATAGATCCCGAGGACCGGCGCCGCATGGTCATCTCGCTCACTGACGCCGGTCGCGAGTTCCAGCATGAGATGCGCGCGCAGATGATGGAGCGCGTGCGCTCGAACCTGAAGACCCTGAGTCCCGAAGATCGCGCGACGCTTTCTGAGGCGCTGGACATAGTCTCGAAGTTGGTCGAGAGCGATAACGGGGAAGAGAGGTAGTCCGACCCCATGGTGAAACTGTTGAAGAAGTATCTTATCAAGCCCTATTGGCTGATCATGATAGCCATCTTGCTTGCGACGGGCTTGCAGGTGGGAGCCCAGCTGAGTCTCCCCAATGCGATGTCAGACATCGTCAACGTGGGTATCATACAGCGAGGTGTGGCAGGGGATGCGAAGAAGCCTGCGGTGCAAGAGAAGATCAATCTTGCCAGCAACGCGACTCAGATGAACTACATCATGCGCAAGGGAGCACTGATGCTCGGCATCGCGCTGCTGACCGTTATCGGAGCGATCCTTGCGGGCTTTTTCTGTTCGCGCGCCTCAGCGGCGCTCGCCCGGGACTTGCGTGAGAAGATATTCACCCGGGTCGAAGCCTTCTCTCTCAGGGAGTTCGACAAATTCAGCACCGCCTCGCTCATCATCCGGTCCACCAATGATGTGCAGCAGGTGCAGCAGAT
>WQUG01000010.1 GCA_009785855.1 Actinomycetes bacterium | reverse complement strand
TGCCTGTCCCCCTGGTCCCCTATGGAGCTTGGTAGTAGTAGCGGGCCAGCTGGGTGCGGTTCTTCAGGTTGAGCTTCGCCAGTATCACGCTGACGTGGTTGCGGACGGTGCCCTCGCTCATGAAGAGTTCGGCGGCGATCTCCTTGTTGTCGTGACCCTGGGCGATGCGTTCGACGATCTCGAATTCGCGCTCGGTGAGGCCATCTGCCCGTGCGCGCTCCTCTGCGGATGCCCCTGCTTCTTCCGGCGCGCTCTGCGCCAGCGAGCTGACCCTCCCGAGCACCTCGCCGCCGAGGACGACCTGCCCAGCCATCACGGAGCGCAGGGCGGGGGCAAGATTGGCGACCTCCTGCTTGATAAGATAGCCCTTCGATCCCAGACGGAGGGCCTCGGTGATGTAAGCGTCGTCAGAGAAGGTGGTCAAGAACACGATACGTGCTGTCGGGTCGCTGTGCAGGATCTCGCTCGCGGCGGAAATTCCGTCGCGACCGGGCATCTGGATGTCGAGCAGCAGGATGTCAGGACGGACGCGGCGGTAGAGCGCGATAGCCTCGTCGCCGTCGGCACCCTCGCCACAGATCTCGAGGTCGCCGGCCGCGGCCAGTATCGTGGCAAGCGAGCTGCGTACGAAGGGGTCGTCGTCGACCAGGGCCACGCGGATGGTCTCACTCATCGGTTACTCCTGTCTCGGTCCTATCTTTTGGGATCGTCGTGAACACGCGCACACCCCGGGCGTAGTCGATCTTGAAGACGCCGCCTAAGGCATGGACCCGCTCCTCCATGGTCTTCAGACCGATACCGCCAGATCCGCTGTCGCCTTTGAAGGGGTCGCGCGTGCCGTTGTCTGTCACGGTCAGCTGGTAGAACGCGGGGTACTCAAGCGCCGCTATCTCGACACGGGTCGCGTCGGAGTGGCGCTCTGCGTTCGTGAGCGCCTCGGCGGCGATCGCGACCAGGCTGTAGCCGACTTTGGCCGGGACCGACTCGATCCGGTAGTCGAGCGCGACCGTGAAGTGATGCTCTTCCTCAGCCAGCGCGCGCAGACGCAGGCAGAGGTCGAAGGACTCGTCATGCAGGCCATGGACGCTCTCGCGGACTGAATCGAGCGCTTCGTTGATCGTCGCGCCGATGTTTTGAAGTCCGCCGTCAAGCGCGGTCTCTTTCACGCCGACGCGCAGCGCCTCAATCTGCAGTGCCGAGCGCGTCAGGAGGTGCCCGACGTTATCGTGGATCTCGCGCGCGATGCGCGCCCGCTCGCCCAGGGTGGCGACCTGAACCTCGTAGTCCTGCTTCTCCTTCAGCGCACGGTTCTTCTTCTCGAGGGAAAGCGCAAGTCCCTGCAGTTCGTCGCGGCGCGCGTTACGCAGAGTCTCGCTTATGTTCAGGCGCAAAGTCCTGCGCGCAAGCAAGTTGGAGATCACGCAGATGAGACACAGGATCGCGACTTCGGGCAGATCGAGCGCTCGGCAGGCGAGTACGCCCAGCGGGATCCAGACCAAGCGCAGGATCCAGCTTTCGGAGCAGACGAGGTCGTAGATGACGAGCGGGATGAAGAAGGCGAAGGCGGGAACGAAGAGAGCCCCGCACAGGTAGAGGAGCACGCAGCCGTGCTGCAGCCATCGGGGCAGCCCTCTGAGCTCGCCTATGGCCGCGACGATCACGGCGAAAAGAAAGCCCACGACGATCGTCGCCGCCGACGAGAAGAACACCAGAGCCGCAAAGCAGCAGACTGCCAAAAGCGCTTTGTCGCTGAGCCGATCCATGTGTCCTATTGTACTGGTTGTAAGACATGACAGATGTCACCGGTACTGGTGACATTTCTCACTGGCGACAGCTTGCTGCGCCCGGCAGAATAGTGATAGGACAAAAGGTGACAAGGGGTCTGATCCTGTTGTCACAAAAAGGAAGAAGGAAGAAACCATCATGTCAGTCGTACAGGTACACGAGCTCGTCAAGCGCTACGGGGATCTGGTCGCGCTCGACCACTTCGATCTGGTCATCGAGCAAGGCGAGGTCTTCGGGCTGCTGGGGCCCAACGGCAGCGGCAAGACGACCGCCATCAACTGCATTCTCCAGTTGCTCACCTATGATAAGGGGACCATCACGGTCTTCGGCGAGCCCATGTCACCGACGCGCTATGACCTCAAGCGCCGCATCGGCATCGTGCCGCAGAACATCGCGGTCTTCGAGGAGCTGACCGTGCGCGAGAACATCGACTACTTCTGCGCGCTCTACGTGAAGGACAAGGCGCGTCGTCGCGCGCTGGTCGACGAGGCCATCGCCTTCGTGGGGCTCCAGGATTACACGAAGTTCCGGCCCAGGAAACTCTCCGGCGGTCTGGCACGGCGCCTCAACATCGCCTGCGGCATCGCGCACAAACCGGAGCTGATCTTCCTCGACGAGCCCACGGTGGCCGTCGATCCGCAGAGCCGCAACGCCATCCTGGAAGGGATCCTGCGCCTGAACCGCGAGGGCTCGACGATCGTCTACACCAGCCACTACATGGAGGAAGTCGAGGAGATCTGCTCGCGGATCATGATCATGGATCACGGGCGGGTGCTCGCCAGTGGCACGAACAACGAGCTCAAGGCCATGATCGGGACCGGCGAGAAGATCCAGGTCGAGGCGCCCGAGCTGCCGGATGCGGTGCTTGACGAGCTGCGTCGCA
>WQUG01000009.1 GCA_009785855.1 Actinomycetes bacterium | reverse complement strand
GCCCTAGTAGTTGAGGTCCTCTGCCGTCACCCGGCCACGGAACGCGCGATACGCAAGCACGTGGTAGAGGAGCACCAGAGGCACCCCGATGCAGGCGATGATGGTCATCGCCAAAAGCGCGGTGTTCGATCCGCCTGCAGAGGCGATCGTGATCGAAGAGCCCTTGGTCGCCGGGATCAGATTCGGGTAGAGCGTCGCCGCGAAGATGATGACGAGCGCCACGCAGTTGACCGAGGACGCGATGAACGCGCCCAGGTCCCGACCCTGCTTGCTCAGCACGATCGAGCCCACGCTGCCTGTCAGGACCAGCACGAGTCCCGCCCAGCGCAGCACGGCAGGAAGGCCCCCCGCCAGCTCGGGCTTGACCCAGAGCAGCGCCATCAAGGTCGCCACAACGGTCAGTACCACGACGATGACCGCCACTATCGGCTGCAACTTCTGAGCGCCGGTATACACGCCCGTGTCCTTGGGCGCCTTGAGACCGAGCCAGTACAGGCCCTGCGCGATGAACTGGGACAGTCCCAGGACCCCGATGAAGAGCGCGAAGGGGTTGAGCAGGGCGAAGAAGCCGCCCGTGTAGTCGCCGTTGGGTGAGAGCGGGATACCACGCACCACGTTGCCGACCGCCACCCCGAAGAGCAGGGCCGGGACCAGGCTGCCCACAAAGAAGCAGGCGTCATGGAACTTGGCCCAGGCATGGTCATGATGCCGGAACTCAAGGCTGATCGCGCGCACGATCAGGCCGAAGAGCACCAGCATGATCGCCAGGTAGAAGCCCGAGAAGCTCGTCGCATACGCCGGACCGAAGGCCGCGAACAGGGCGCCGCCTGCCGTGAGCAACCAGACCTCGTTGCCGTCCCAGACCGGACCGACGGAGACGCGCATCATCGCCTTCTCTTTCTCGGTCTTGCCCAGGAAGGGATAGAGGATGCCGACGCCCAGGTCGAATCCATCCAGCACGAAGTAGCCGACCAGCAGGACGGCGATCAGGATGAACCAGAGTACTTGCAAAGGTGTCGCTGTCATGTCAGTCCACCTCCTTAGCTGCCTGAGGCGCCTCTGTGGACGCACTCGCCTCGAGCTGTGGCCCCCGTTTGATCAGCATGAAGACCGTCCGCAGATAGATGACCGCGATGGTCAGGTAGACGACGGTGAAGAGCAGGATCGTGATGAGTATCTGACTGGCGGGCACCGAGGGGCTGATGGCCTGCGCGGTGCGCTGTAGTTGCCAGACGATCCAGGGTTGACGCCCGATCTCTGCCGCCATCCAGCCACACTGGATCGCAGCCATGGGCACGAGCGGCGAGATGATGAGCGCTTTCTGTACCCACTTCTTCTTGCGGATGAGGTCCTTGCGGTCCAGGATGAAGGCCACCAGCGCGATCACCAGCATCAGACCCCAGAACAGGACCATGAGATGGTAGGTCTGGAAGACCGCCTGGATCGGCGCGCGGTCCTGAGGCGGGATCTCGTCCAGGCCCTTGAAGGAGCGGTTCGCGTTCATGTTCGTCAGAAGCCCGATGAAGCCCGGGATCGGCACGTTGATCGAGTGGGTCTTGCCCGCACTCTCATCGACCCAGCCGATGATCGCCATGTTCATCGGACCGGTCTTCCAGTGACCCTCCATGGCTGCCAGCTTCTGCTCCTGGAAGTTCGCGACCTCAACGGCCTGCCAGTGCCCGAGCGGAAGCATGAGTATGCTGGTGATCACCGCGATGACCACTCCGAGGCGCATGGTCTTCTTCGCGAAGTCAGCATGCCTGTTCTTGAGGTAGTAGTAGGCCGCGATCGCCATCGCCAGGAAGGCGCCGGTCGCAAGCAGCCCGACCACCACGTGGAAGTAGCGCTGGAAGGTCGAGTTGTTGACCGCAGCCGTGAGGAAGTTCGTGATGTAGGCCCTGCGCGCAAGTCCTTCGCCGACGATCTTGAAGCCGGCCGGCGTCTGCATCCAGGAGTTGGCGATGATGATCCAGAGCGCCGAGAGACACGAGCCTATCCACACAAGCCAGGCCGAGACATAGTAGAACTTGGGCGAGACCCTCTTCTGCCCGAAGATGAGCACGCCGAGGAACACTGATTCAAGGAAGAAAGCGAACAGGGCTTCTGCTGCGAGCGGAGCCCCGAAGATATCTCCCACGAAACGTGAATAGTTCGCCCAGTTGGTACCGAACGCGAACTCCATGGTCACACCGGTCGCGACGCCTACGATGAAGGTCGCCGCGAAGATCTTTACGAACAGCCTGAGATGAGCCAGATCCTGCGCGTCCCGTGTCTTGTAATAGCGCCTTGCAGTAAGCGCCATGATCAGCCCCAGGCCGATCGACATGGGCACGAACAGGAAGTGGTACGCAACAGTCAGCGCGAACTGAAACCGCGACAAGGCTACTGCGTTACCGAGTACTCCCATCTTCGCCTCCTTTTCGCCGAGTTGGACACTGTCGCCCGCATGATACCACCAGCGTTATATGCTATTAGATTGGTATCATTGATGGACGAACCTATCATAGCACCGCTGACCGGGGAATTCCAGTAGGAATTTTCAGAGTCACTGTGGTTCGTAGCCTGCCCTCTTGATGGCGGCCTCGATGTCGTCGTGCGTCGTCATCGTCTCGTCGTAGCGGACATCGACGGCGCCCTTGCGGTGGTTCGCCTTCACCTTGACGGTACCGGGCAGCGCGGCGACCGCGGACT
>WQUG01000008.1 GCA_009785855.1 Actinomycetes bacterium | reverse complement strand
CCAGGTCGTCTCCGTCGAAGCTTTGAGCGCCACCGCTGTGATGGTCGCACTCGTCTCGTTGGAAAGCACGACCTTCTTCGCGGCGCTGCCCTCAGTCCCGATCACTACTGCGTAGTCTGGCTTCTTCTTCGCAGGCCCGGACTGTGCGGAGCTGCTCGTCTTGCAGCCGGAAAGTCCGCTGGCTATCATCACCAGGCAGACGCCGACCGCGACAGCGCGCCAGACCTTCCTGCTCTTCGACATCCCGGTACTCCTGTTCTCATCTTATGCGCCACGGAGCCGAACTTGCCAGAAATATCTGGCCCTGTTCAACAACATAGGCCTTCACCATTGTAGCACCGGGGTCAATATCTCGCGTCAAGACCGCTGCGATAAAGCCGCTGTCGCCGGCAGCAGTCGAGCTCGTCGTGAAGGCCTCATACACTTTCTCATCACCCGAAGCGGTGACCAGCCCGACGAAGATGCGTGAGCCCAGCCTGGCGATCCGCGGGTCGATCCTGCCAGAGAAGATCGTCAGCGGACCGTTGGCGCCGGTGACGATGGCGCTGGTCGCCGGGCCCCCCTGCCGCTGGATCGCACCCGTCGTATCCAGCTCGACACGGGGCGCCGGCATGATCGGAGGCTGCTGCGCCAGATAGCTGAGGTGGCGTTGGGCGCGCTCCACGATCACCGCATCGGCGCCTGCCTCCCCGATCTGAAGCGCGTTATAGGGCACCAGTTTCGAGAAGGTCGCCTTCCCCGTTCCTGCCGCCAGATACGGCAGCAGAGCGTTGCCAAAGGAGTCACGGTAGACGAGCAGCGTCGCGCTGGCCTCAGCCGACGTCGTGACGAGGTCTGCGGTCACGTCGCGCGCGGCGCTCGTGTAGCGCCAGCTTGCGCCAGACATCCCCGGGCCGTCGTTGATCCCCGGCAGATAGTACTGCGGCTCGGTCCGGGGCCACGCCGGGTGCAGCATCAGCTCGAGATCCCCGATCATGTCATCACGCGTGATCCAGGCCCCGCTCTGCTGCAGCGTGAGGCCCGCGGCCGAGGCCAGGGCGTCGCTGGCGATGAGCGCTCCCTTGTTGTTCCAGTGCGAGTCGCCCGTCAGGTAGAGGGGACCGGCGCCGTCGCCCGTCGACGACGACGCAGACAGCGCCGCGAACAGATCGACGTAATGGACGCCCTCGCGTTGCAGGTAGGGCACGAGCCGCTCCGCATCGCTGGGACGGGGCGACTTGCGATAGCGCGCGGGCATCTGGTCCGGATACAGCTGCGCCTTATCCGGCGCGATGGCGAAGACGAACCGGGCGCCCTGAGCCTCGGTATAGCGCTGCATCAGCGCCAGGTTGTGGGCGATGTTGGCCAGCGCATGCTCCGAGAGAGGAGCAGCCCCCACGTAGCCGTTCAGGTCCCCTGCATAATACAGCCAGCCACCGCTCCCGAGCACCACCTGATCGGTCGCCGAGACCTTCAGCAGCTTCGCCTGCAACGCTGCGTTCGCCGTGATCATCTGGTCGCGTCCGGCGAAGTGCGCCTCGAACCAGGAGCCCGCCTGTGACAGGAAGTTCGTGTTGAGCTTGCCGTCGGGCGCCAGTCGCGGAAAGGCCGCGGGCCCGGTGCTCTGAGGCGCGGCGCCGCGGGTCCCGAGCATCCCGACTGCCGGGGCGACGAGCAGCGCGAACACGCAGCAGATGAACAGGATCTGAGCCCAGGGGCGCTCTGTGTTCTTCACTCCTGCCTCCTCCTAGAACCTGAAATAGATGAAGGGATGATACCCTCCGCTTGCCAGTGACAGGAAGGCGAGCACGAACAGTGCGAGTGCGCCCACGAAGCTCGCTGCCCGCACCAGCGCCCAGGCCTTCTGTCGGCGCCCGAACAGCTGCGTGATCAGACGACGGACATACGGCGTCGAGGCGACGGCCGCCCCCAGGAAGGTCACGATGGTCAGCGGACTGAGCATCCAGCTGGCGCGAGCGACCGGCAGGTGGCTGAAGTCGAAACCCGCGAACATCTGCCTGAGCATGAAGAGCGCCTGGGACAGGTTCGCCGCCCGGAACACCACGAAGCCAAGACAGACCATCAGCGTCGCATAGAGCCATCCCAGCAGCTTGGGAAGCTTGCGTATCGGCACGATGTCCTCAAGCATCATACACGCGCCATGGAAGAGCCCCCACAGCACGAAGGTCAGGTTCGCGCCGTGCCACAGACCGCAGAGCAGAAAAACGATGAAGCGGTTGAGTATCGCGCGCGCGCGGCCCCTGCGATTACCGCCCAGAGGGAAGTAGAGGTATTCCTGGAACCAGGAAGTAAGCGTCATGTGCCAGCGACGCCAGAACTCCCGGACGGAGCGCGAGATATAGGGGTGGTCGAAGTTCTCCGCGTAGCTGAAGCCGAACATGCTCGCCAGCCCGATCGCCATGTCCGTATACCCGGAGAAGTCGAAGTAGATCTGCATGAGGAAGGCGAGCGCGCCCATCCAGGCGACGATGATGTTGACCTGCGCATGCGGGGCCGCGTAGATCGCGTCGGTGACCGCGGCCATCGGGACTGCGATGAGCACTTTCTTGCCCAGACCGACCGCGAAGCGCCGCAGCCCCCGCGCGACCTTGGACGCCGTGATCTCGCGCCGTGACAGCGCGCCCTCGATGTCGTGGTACTTGATGATGGGGCCGGCGAGCAGCTGCGGGAACAGGGATATGTACAGCAGCAGCTTGAGGAAGTTGCGTTGTGGCGGCGC
>WQUG01000007.1 GCA_009785855.1 Actinomycetes bacterium | reverse complement strand
AGGAAACTGGAGCAGACGATCGAGGCGACGGCCGCGCTCGAAAGCGCCCTGGAGCTTCTGCGAGAACGCGTCGAGCCGCTCCACGAGACCTTCGCGATCCTGCAGGAACGCGCCGATCACTGGGCTATCATGCTGCGTGATCGCGCGAACCTGGAACAGAGCGACAGCGCGAGCCTGCGCGAGACCGTCCACGCCTCGCAGGACCAACTGCGCGCGGCCCAGGAAGTACTGCGCGCTGACGAGCAGACCCTCGCTGAGCTGAGGGTGCGCAAGGGTCAGATGGAGATCACGGTGAATATGGCCGTCGCCAAGATCGTTGAACAGTACGGCATGCCGCTTGAGCAGGCGCTCCAGAAAGAGCCCCTCCAGGAGCGCTATCAGGCAGAGGACCGGGCCCTGACCCTGCAGCGCAAGATCGCACATCTGGGCAGCGTCAACCCGATCGCTCATGAACAGTACGAGAACCTCAGGCGTCGCAGCGAGTTCATGGCCGCGCAGGTCGCCGACCTCGACGCAGCGCGCAAGGCGCTCACGAAGGTCATCTCGACGATCGACCGCAAGATGCGGGAGCGCTTCCTGGAGACCTTCGAGGAGGTCGACCGGCATTTCCAGACGGTCTTCGCCTCGCTGTTCCCGGGCGGCTCGGCCCAGCTCCTGCTCGATAAGCCCGAGGACCTTGACAACACCGGCGTCGACTTCATGGTCCAGCCACGGGGCAAGAAGCTGAAGAAGATGTCGCTGTTGTCCGGCGGCGAGCAGGCCCTGGTCGCGATCGCCCTGCTCTTCGCGCTCAACGAGACGCGCCCCTCGCCCTTCTACATCCTCGATGAGGTCGAGGCCGCCCTTGATGACAGCAACCTGCGGCGCCTCGTCAACTTCGTCGCCCTGCGCCGTCATCAGACCCAGTTCCTGATCGTGACCCACCAGCGCCGCACGATGGAGGTCGCCGATATGCTCTACGGGGTCTCGATGCAGGCCGACGGCGTCAGTAAGCTGGTCAGCCAGAAGCTCGAGCAGGCCTTGCGCGGACTAGAACACGACAAGGAACACTAGAACATGGCGGAGCTGAACTGGCGCGACCGTCTCACGCGCGGTCTGTCGAAAAGCCGAGAGCGGCTCTCGGGCCAGATCAACAGCCTGCTCGGGCACACCGCCGAGCTGGACGACGACTTCTGGGAGGGTCTTGAGGAAAGCCTGATCGCTGCTGACTTCGGTCTTGAGGCCACAGAAAGTATCGTCGAAGAGCTGCACCGCGCCTCGGATGCCCGTGCCCTGCCAGACGCCGCAGCTATCAAGGCGGAACTGGTACGCCTCATCGCCGCCGAGTTCCCGACGCAGGGCGACCCGCTGCAGTTCAGCCCCGTGACCGTACTGCTCGTCGGCGTCAACGGTACCGGCAAGACCACCTCGGCCGGCAAGCTCGCCAAGCAGGCGACAGACGAAGGCAAGACGGTCCTGCTCGGCAGTGCGGACACCTTCCGGGCGGCAGCGGCAGAACAGCTCGATGTCTGGGCCCAGCGCGCAGGCGTCGAGATCGTGCGCCGCGAGCGCGGGAGCGACCCGGCAAGCGTCGCGTATCTGACCGTAGAGCGCGCAGAAGAGCAGGGGTGTGATCTGACGATCATCGACACGGCCGGACGCCTGCACAACTCACCCGATCTCATGCGCGAGCTTGAGAAGGTCCAGCGCGTCACCCGGGAGCGCGCCCAGACCCCCGTCTTCACGATACTCGTGCTCGACGCCACGACCGGCCAGAACGGGCTGACCCAGGCCCGTGAGTTCAACAAGATACTGGCGATCGACGCGCTGATACTGACCAAGCTCGACGGTACCGCCAAGGGCGGCATCGCGGTCGCCATCGCCAAGGAACTCCAGATCCCGCTCGTGCGCATCGGGGTGGGGGAGTCCATCGACGACCTCAAGGCCTTCGACGCGCAGGAATTCGCCCGCGCCCTGATCGGGGGAGACGACGATGTTCGATAATCTGAGCCGTCGCCTCCAGGAGGTCTTCTCGAGCCTCTCCAGCAAAGGTCGCCTCTCAGAAGACGACGTCGACGGCGCCCTGCGACAGATCCGCCTGGCCCTGCTTGAGGCCGACGTGAACCTCCAGGTCGCCAAGGACTTCATCGCCGAGCTCAGGCAGCGCGCCGTCGGCGCCGACATCATGAGCTCGCTGACTCCGGGCCAGATGGTCATCAAGCTGGTCTTAGACCAGCTCACCGAGCTGCTCGGCACGAGCGCCACTCAGCTCACCCTGAGCAACCGCATCCCGAACGTCATCATGCTCGTGGGCCTGCAGGGCTCGGGCAAGACGACGGCCGCAGCCAAGCTCGCGCTCCACCTGCGCAAGAAGGGCAGGAAACCCCAGCTCGTCGCCGCCGACGTCTACCGCCCGGCGGCCATCGATCAGCTCCAGACCCTCGGCCGCGAGCTCCAGGTCCCGGTCTTCGTCGGAAAAGGGGACATCGCCACCGACCCGATCGCCATCGCCAAGGCCGGCGTCAAAGAGGCGATCGATGCGATGCGCGACCTCGTGATCATCGACACGGCCGGTCGCCTGCAGATCGACGAGACCATGATGCAAGAAGCCGAGGCGATCAAAAAGGCAACAAGACCTGACCAGATCATCATGGTACTCGACGCGATGACCGGCCAGGAAGCGGTCAACGTCGCGCAAGCGTTCTCCCAGCGCCTCGACTTCGACGGCGTCCTGCTCTCGAAGCTCGACGGCGACG
>WQUG01000006.1 GCA_009785855.1 Actinomycetes bacterium | reverse complement strand
CCTCCATGAGATCGACCTGATCATGCCGGCCAACGACGAGGCCGCCCTGCGCTTCATGGAATCCGCCGATGACCTGTCCGCGCGGGTGTTGTGCTCCTCTCTGGAGGTCGCGCGCATCTGTCGCGACAAACGCCTGACCTATGAGGCCCTGGCCGGTCTGGACGCGCTCCCGCGTATCTACGACAGTGCTGACGCGCTTGCCGATGCGGACTTTCCCGTGATCATCAAGCCGGCGGTCGGGCAGGGTACGGAGGGCTTCCATGTCCTGTACGATCGCGGGACGCTCGAGCGCAAGCTCAAGGCGGCGAAGCGCCCGCAGGTCATCTGTGAGTATCTGCCGGGCGAGGAGGTCACGGTCGACTGCTTCTCTGATGCGAGCGGTCTGCGTTATGCGGCCGCGCGGAGTCGGCTGCGGATCAAGAACGGCATCGCGGTGCGCAGCGTCTTGTTGCCTGATGATGAAGAGGCTCGCCGGATCGCTGCGGCGATCTCCGAGCGGCTCGGGCCACGGGGGCTGCACGGGGTCTGGTTCTTCCAGCTCCGTCGCGACACCGGGGGCGTCTACCGTCTTCTTGAGGTCGCGACGCGTACGGCGGGGACGATGTGTGTGTCGCGCGCCGCCGGCGTCAACCTGCCGCTGATGGCGCTCTGGGATGCGCTCGGGTACCGCACCGAGCCCGCGCGCCAGCTTGAGGCCGTCGAGGTCAGTCGCGCGCTTGCCAACAGCTATCGCACGGCGCTGGACTTCGATGAGCTGTTCATCGACTTCGATGATACGATCGTCGATCATCGCAGCCGGACGCTGAACCTTGAGGCGGTCTGGCTGCTCTATCAGTGTGCGAACAAGGGTATCCCGGTCACGCTGGTGACCCGCTATCCCGGGCAGATGGGCGACCTGCGGGCGGCGCTGGCAGCGCTGCGCCTCGATGCGACGCTCTTCCATGAGCTCGTGCAGGTGCCGATGGGTGAGTCGAAGGCCGACCACATCGCGCCGGGCCCCCATGCGGTCTACGTGGATGACTCCTTTGGAGAGCGGGCCGCGGTGGCGGCGGCACATGGCATCGTGGCCCTGGGGGTCGATGCCATCGAGGCGCTGATGGACAGGCGATCGTGATGGCGCAGGATCTGACCCGGCGCAAGAGGTTCGCGAGCCGCAAGGCGCGGGTGCGTCGTCAGCGCTTCCTGGTCGCCGCCGTGGCGTTCGCGGTGCTTCTGCTGGCGGCAGGCGCCACGGTCGCCCTGGGCGCGGGGCGCCATCCTGTAAAGCCGGTGGTCCGCGCGCGGGCGGCAGTCAAGACGACGCCAGTTGCGAGCATTGTGACGACTTCGGCTGCGACCACTCCTCTGCCCTCGACCGAAGCGACGTTGCCTGCGGACGACTCTGAGACGCGGGGGCTTCCCGTGCTCATGTATCACGATTTCTACGATCCGGCGAAGGGCGAGACCGCGCCGGCGATGTATGCGGGCGACAGTCTCGATATCAACAGCTTCGAGGAGCAGCTCGCCTGGCTCCATGATAACGGCTACAGTTTCCCCAGCTGGGATGAGGTCCTGGCTTTCACCCAGGGCCGGATCAAGCTGCCAGAGAAAAGCGTTGTGCTCACCTGTGATGACGGCACGACGAACTTCTTCTCTGAAGCGATCCCGCTGGTCGAGAAGTACCAGGCTCATATCACCTGCTTCCTCATCGGCGAGCGGGTCGACCCGGTCAAGACCGATCTGACGAGCTATGACCCCCGTTTCGTGACCTTCGAGTCGCACTCCTATGCGCTGCACGTGGGTAACGAGAGCGGGGACGGGCTCATCACGACGACCTCTGATGAAGGGGTCATCGCTGACATCATCAGAGAGACGCGCCTGATCGGGCCTCATACGGTGTTCTGTTATCCCTTTGGGCGGGCCGGACGCGATTACTCCGAGCGCGAGGAACAGATCCTGGCCGAACACGGCTACCAGCTGGCGTTCACCGTTACGAACGGTCGCGTGTATCCGGGCATGGATCCGATGGCGCTGCCCCGGGTCCGCGTGGACGCCTCCACGATCACCCTCGATGGTTTCAAGGCTCTGGTGCAATGAAGAAACTTGCGTCAGAGGGCGCACGTCCGCTCATCGACCGGGCCCTGCCCGCATGGCCGCAGATCCCTGAGGAGGGTATCGAGGCGGTCGCGGCGGTCCTGCGCAGCGGGCGGATCAACTACTGGACGGGCGCCGAGACCCGCCTTTTCGAGGCTGAGTTCTCCGCGGCGCACGAGGGGGCCAGTGCGCTGGCGGTGTCCAGCGGCACGCTCGCCCTTGAGCTGGCCCTGCGCAGTTTCGGCGTGGGCGCAGGCGACGAGGTCATCGTGCCCTCGCGGACCTTCATCGCGACAGCGGGCGCGGTGGTGGCGGTCGGGGCGACGCCGGTCATCGCCGACATCGATCCGACGACCGGTGCGCTCACGCCGCTTTCGGTTGCCAGGAGGCTCTCGCCGCGGACCCGCGCGGTCATCGTCGTGCATGTGGGAGGCTATCCGGCGCCGGTGGCAGGTATCCGCGCACTGTGTGAGCAGCTTGACGTCGTGGTGATCGAGGACTGCGCCCAGGCGCAGGGCGCTCGCGCGGGGGGTCGGCCCGTCGGTCTGGCGGGGCACGCCGCCTGCTTCTCCTTCTGTCAGGACAAGATCCTGCCCTTAGGTGAAGGCGGCATGATCGTCTATCCCTCTGGCTCTGCGGCCTTCGAGGTGGCAGCGGCCTGGCGCGACCACGGACATCGTCTTTCTGTCGACACGCAGGTCCAGGAGCGCAGATCGCAGTTCCGGTACCTGAGCGACAGCTTCGGGACCAACGCGCGCATGACCGAGGCGCAGGGCGCCCTGGGGCGGGTCCTGCTTGCGAAGGTACCCGCATGGCACAAGCTGCGGACGCGCAACGCGCGGGTCCTGACCGAGGGCCTGTCCGGATTCGCGCCGGTGCTGCGTCCCTGTGTTCCTGCCGACGACACTGGTGAGCATGCCTTCTACCGGCACTACTTCCTTCTGGACAGCGCGGCGCTGGCCGCAGGCTGGGATCGCGATCGGGTCATCGACGCCATCAGCGCCGAGGGAGCGCCGGTGCAGTTCGGCGCCTGCGCTCTGATCGGTCGTGAGAAAGCCTTCGCGACGCTGGGGGTCACCCCGACGCCTGAATCCGAGCTGCCCGGAGCTCTCTGTGCCGCCGAGCAGTCGCTGGCCTTCTTCGTGCATCCGACGCTTTCAGAAGATGACCTGGGCGAGATCGCCCAGGCGGCGCGCAAGGTCCTTGAGGCGGCGATCGCCTGATGTTGGACTGGTTCCGCGGACTGCGCGCCACGCGCCTGACCTGGCAGCTGCTGCTGATCGCTCTTGACGGCGCGGGTATCCTGCTCGCCACGGTCGTGACCTATCTGGCTCGCTTCGAGCTTCGCATCCCCCATGCCTACGGGCGCTATCTGCTGCTGGCCTTTATCGCTTCGGTGCTCGTCTATGTCGTCGCGGCAGCGGTCTTCGGGCTCTATCGCGTCGTGCTGCGCTACGTGGGGATCGATACGATGCTGCGCTGCATGGGCGCGGTGCTCTGCGCCGCCGCCCTGCTCACCCTGGCCGACATCGCGGTCGGTCTGGCGAACAACGGTCAGCGCATCGTGCCCCTGGGCGTCGTGCTGATCCAGTCGGTCTTCGTCTTCATGGTGCTGGCCGGCATCCGCCTGTCGGTGCGCGCGGCCCACTACGTGCGGGCGACGGGACACCACGAGGGCCTGCGCACGCTGATCCTGGGCGCCGGCAGCGCCGGCTCGTTGCTCTTACGTGATATCGAGGGACGCCCCGGCCTGGGGCTTCAGGTCATCGGTTTTCTGGATGATGACCCACGCATCAAGGGGAGTCGGCTGGGAGGAGTCCCGGTGCTCGGGGGTCTCGATGAACTGGAAGAGGTCGCTCTGGCCTTCGACATCGAGCAGATCTTCGTCGCTTTGCCCTCGGCGCCTGACCCCGTGGTCCGCGCGGTGCTCAACCGGGCGGCCGACCTGGGTCTTACCACGCGCATCATGCCCAAGCTTGTTATCGAGACCGGTGAGGTCCGCGCCGCCGATCTGCGCAAGGTCGACGTCGAGGACCTTCTGGGCCGCGAGCTCACACCGATCGACATCGAAGGTATCGCGGCGACGATCGAAGGCAAGTGTGTCGCGGTGACGGGCGCGGCCGGCAGTATCGGCTCCGAGCTGTGCCGCCAGATCATGCGCCTGCACCCCAGCCGTTTGTTGCTCATCGAGATCGACGAGAGCCGTCTCTACGAGCTCTTCTTCGAGCTTGAAGCCCTTCAGGCAGGGGTCGCGCAGATGGCCCTGGTCGACATCCGCGACCGGCATAAACTGCTGCAGGTCTTTGCAGAGGCTGCGCCGAAGCTGGTCCTGCATGCAGCCGCCTACAAGCAGGTACCCCTCATGGAGGCAGAGCCCGTCGAGGCGGTGCGCAGCAACGTGGTCGGGACCGCTCATGTCATGGAGGCGGCCCAGCGCTGTGGCGCCGAGCGCTTCGTCCTCATCTCGACGGACAAGGCCGTCGCTCCGCTCAACGTCATGGGTAAAACGAAACAGCTGGCAGAACGACTCATGCTCGCGTATGCCCAGTCGCAAGAGAGCGGGATGACCTGCCTGGCCGTGCGCTTCGGCAACGTCTTAGGCTCACGGGGTTCGGTCGTGCCGATCTTCGAGGGTCAACTTCTGCGCGGCGGGCCGGTCACGGTCACCGATGAGCAGGTCACCCGCTACTTCATGGCGATCCCGGAGGCGGCGCGTCTGGTGCTGCAGGCTCAGGCCATCGGCTCGGGCGGCGACATCTTCGTCCTTGAGATGGGCGAGCCCCACCGCATCCTCGACCTGGCTCGCAAGATGGTCGCCCTGTCCGGTGTGCCGGCCGACATCGAGATCATCGGTCTGCGCCCCGGAGAGAAGCTGCACGAGAGTCTGACGTCAGAAGGCGAGGAGCTCCAGGCGACGAGCTCAGAGCGCATCCTGCGGGTAGCTCACCTGTGCGAGGAACCCCTCGACGAGCATACCTACGAGCGGCTCGCGAGCGCCCTGGCGGCGGGGGCGCTGACGCGCGACGACATCATGCTGATGTGACGCGGGTCAGCACCGTCGTGCCCCCGTATCGCGCTATCTCTCCTGCCCGCTGCTCCGATCCCGGCGACGCAGGCCTCCGTATCCCAGAGCGGCCAGAAGGGCCAGGGTCAGAAGAGCGGCGTAGTAAGCGCCGCTGAAGCGCGCATCTCCGGTCGAAGGGATCTTCGCCGCGGCCTTTTTGGGCGCCCTCGGGGCAAGCCGGGGCTTCGGAGCAGGGCTGACGACCTTGACCGTCTGATCAGCGTTCTCAAGGTTCTCCTCCCACACGGCAGAGACGTCGCCAGAAGAGATATCCTCGAAGACGACAAGCTGCTCGTTCGCATACTTCCGGGCATCGAAGCTCAGTTCGACGGCGACCGTCCCGTTGGCCGCGACGGGCGTGAATTTGTGAGCAGCCGTTGCGACCGTCGTTTCGGCGGACTTGTTCATCAAAGAGGCGGTGACCGTATATTCTTCGTTCGGCCTGAGGTTCTTATAAGAGATGGTATCGACGACCGTCTGCGTCGTCCCTGCAGAGACGTCATGCGTACCGCTCTCTTTGCCAAGGGCGATCGTATGGATCTCGGGTAGCGCAGGCTCCTCGTCGGTCAGCGTTCCCAGATCGAGCAGATACCGGTCACGGCTGATCGTGATGCTGAAGGCGCCGATGAGCGTCATGTTCCTGTTGGCCGCGCAAGGCAGCTCCTTGATCGTGTAGGTATCATAAGGCAGCGCGCCCAGACTGTCGTTGATCGGGGCCAGGGTACCGTCACGATCGACGCCGAACCATACGCCATCCTCAGCGGACAGACCCGCGTTCGTGTTCTGCGTGTGCAAAGTCCAGTCGCTCGCCGTTGACGCATGACCGTTGGCATCGGTCACGATCGTATGAGACTCCCCGGTCGTCTTCGAAGTGATCATGAAGGGGACGCCGGCAAGACGGGTAAAGCTGGTCTCAGCCGCTTTGATAAGCTCAAGATCGCCCCGTTTGACCTGTTCGGGAACAGCAGGCGCGTTATAGGTCGAGACCGTCTCGGCGGTTCCGGCGGAGCTTATCTGGCTCACATAGACCGGCTGGGCGCCCAGAAGATATCCTGTCGGGGCTTTGATCTCCTGAACGCTGACCGTGCCCAAGGGGATCGCAGGGATCCCCGCCGTCGAAGCATACAGCGCATCGCCCGAGACCAGGTAGCCGGGCGAGAGCTCAGAGCGGCCCTCGCTGTCGGTTCTCATGATCCAGCTCCGCGTCGGCGTTGCCGGCAGCGTCGATGAAGTATAGTACCCGTCATAGTAGTTGACGTTGAACTCAGCCCCCTCGAGGCTCGCTGAGCCCAGCGGCAGGTTCTTCGTCGTCTCAGCGTCGATCTTTCCCAGGAGCATCGTTACCAGGTCGTTCTGCGGCTTGTCAGTAACCGCCTTCTGGGTCGTCTGACCTGCTACCGAGCTGAAAGGATAGATCGTTGGGTCCAGCGCATAGCCTTTCGAGGCCTTGATCTCCTTTACGTAGTAGCTGCCGGGGACCAGGCCCTGAGAGACCGGGGTCTTGCCCGTTGCGTCTGTTGTGAGCTGTTGTACGAGCTGGGTCGCCGCGGGATCTTTATAGATCCCGT
Organism: Actinomycetes bacterium; assembly: GCA_009785855.1. Classification (GTDB taxonomy): domain Bacteria; phylum Actinomycetota; class Coriobacteriia; order WRKU01; family WQUG01; genus WQUG01. The sequence goes on along the minus strand of WQUG01000006.1, from coordinate 1,244 downwards.
AGATCGCACCCGCCAGGCTGTAGCAGTCGTTCCCGTCAGAGATCGCCTTGTTCGCCGAGCTCTTCGTGATCTGTAGTTTGCCGACGTCGATCCACCTGATCTGATAGAGCTCTTTCGCGGCCACCGCCTGAGCGCTCGTGTCGTTGCGCGTCACAAGAGCGAAGGTGCCCGTATACGTGCCGGTCGCCGGATCGTAGTCCATGCTCATCAGGCCCATCAGGGCCGCCATCTGCTGCGGGGCAGGCGTCGCGTCGGCCGGCTGGATGCAGTGCAGTGTCGCGTTCTGGAGATCCCAGGAGCTGAGATCGATGCCGGACGGTGTTCTTTCAGGATAGAGTGAGCCCCAGAGAGTGGTCCCGTCCTGTTGATACACGCCGAGGTTCGCGAAGTCCGACATGCCCCATGAGTTCGAGGTCATACCCGACATCAGAGAAGCGAAGGTCCGGATGTTCTTCCCGGCGACCTGAGGAGCGTTGCCCGAGATCACCTGCTGCCCGTTATCCCAGGGGCCGGGCGTTCCATCAGCTTGAGTGGTCGTATCGCCCCCGATCTTGACTGAGTGGACTCCCGATACGAGGGTATAGGTCATCCCGGTCCCGCCGGTACCTGAGATGCTTGACAACATCAGGTCGCCGTTGGTGAACGGGTTGCCCTGTCCGGTCGGTATCGTGGCCGCGGGGGCTGGTTTCGGGATTGCGAGCACTCCTGCGACCATGATGACTGCCAGAAGCCCGGCGATCGTTCTGTGCAGTTTCGATCTTCTGATGGACGCGTCCATGGCGTCCTCCTTTCATCCAAGTGTGATTACGTGGGCAACACCCTAGCAGGCGGTCCTTAAACGCTTCTTACACCGGGACAGGAAAACGCGATTATCAGGTGATTTGTGGAGAAATCTCCACATTTTGGCGCCAAATAAAAGAGGAAGTTAACGCTTGAAGCGCTTCCGAGCTTTCCGGGCGCGCGCGAGGCCTGCGCAGTAGGCATTGAGCAGCTGGGGGGACTCGAGGCGGGCAAGTCCCCGGGCCACAAGAAGAGACTTGGGCAGATACTGAGCCCGGGCGACCGCGATGATGCGCACGACCGTCTCGGAACGCAGGAAGTCGCGATAGAGGAAGGGATCGTCGCCAGGCGCCGGGCTGGCGATCGCGGTCAGCGCGACGATGGCGCAGTAGTGCAGGCGCATCTGACGCTCGGTGGTGGCGACCATGCTGGTGCTTTCGAGCTTCTCGAGTGCGCCCACGAAG
>WQUG01000005.1 GCA_009785855.1 Actinomycetes bacterium | reverse complement strand
CCACGACGCCGACCACGCCCTTGATCTTGCCCGCCTTGATCGCATCGATCAGCGGATCCGGGGTCCCGCCGAGCGCGCCCAATATCGCCTCGTTGGAGAAGCCGGTCATAATGTCGACCGGACCTGTCGGGATCTCGACGCGGTGCGCATCGCGCTGCCGGTAGGTCTCGATCGCGGTCTCGACGATCTGGCGACAGACCTCCTGGGCGTTGTGTGGGTTGACCTCCATGTGGGTCGCCCCGGGGAAGCGCCCCTTGGGCGAGGTGCTGATGAACTTCGTGTGATAGCAGCCGGCGACGTTGACCAGCGCGGGCATGATGCACTGATAGTCGACGACGATGACCTCGACGGCCCCGGTGATCAGCGCAAGCTCGGTCATCATGTGGTTGCCGGCCATGGGGATGCCCTGGCGCATCATGAGCTCGTTGCCCGTGCAGCACAGGCCCACGACGTTGATGCCAGCGGCGCCATAGCTCTTCGCCTTCTCCACGAGCTCCGGCTCGCGGGTAGCGGCCAGCACCATCTCTGAGACGACGGGGTTGTGTCCGTGCACCATGATGTTGACGGAGTCCTCGCGCAGCACCCCCAGGTTGACCTTCGATGCGATGGGACTGGGGGTCCCGAAGATCGCGTCGCTGAGCTCGGTGCCGATCATCGAGCCGCCCCAGCCGTCGCCCAGCGCCGTACGCGCGCTCTGTACGAGCAGGCTGATGGGATCGTTGTCGCAGCCCATGTGCGTGCGGTGCATGGTCTCGACCACCTCGCGGTCAACGCCGCGCGGCATCATCTTGGTAGCCTCCCAGAGCTCCTGGCGGACCTTCGGGGCGCGCGCCACGAACTTCAGCTTCTTGAGTTTGCTGCCGAACTCCTCATAGCAGGCGTCCGCCAGACCGTGGGCGACCTCCATGAGATCGCCGGACTCCGCGTCTGCCACGCCCAGCTCGGCCGCAAGACTACGCAGCTTGGGCTCGTCCTTGATGACATAGCCCGGCGCCTCGCCGTCAGCGATGGCAGAAAGCGTGTCGATCAGGTCGCGGCCATGGTCGCAGTGACCCGCAGAGCCGCCCGCGACGAAGCGCGCGAAGTTACGCGCGACGATCGTGTCGCCGGTCGCGCCGCAGACCCCGAGCTTCATCGGAGAGTTGGGCATCGGACTGATGCGACAGGGCCCCATCGTACAGTTGCGGCAGGTGGTCCCCTCCTCGCAGAACTTGCAGTGCGGCGTCTGCTGCTCCAGGCGATCCCAGGCAGTCTCGATCCCCTCCGCTTCAGCCTTGCGCAGCATCGCGCGGGCGTCCGGCCAGATGCTTCTCTCTTCGATCGGAACTTTCTCAGTTGCCATCAGATCCTCCTCTGTCCAAGATATCGGCCTCATTCTACCACTGAACGTCCACGACCACGACAACAGACGGAGAGTGGGCCCATCCTTGCGGCAAACGGAGGGGGAGCCAGGGGGACAGGCACCGTGGTCCCATTGGAGCGCGCCCATCCTTGCAGCGAGGGGGGTTGCTCGCGTACGCGAACGACCCCCCTCGCCTTCAGACTTGCAATGTCGCGGGGGACAGGGGGCCGGGGGTAGTGTCGCATGGCAGCGGGTTTCTTGCGGTGTGTCTGATCGGCGTATGATAGAAACGAGAGCGGATCGAGGCATATCATGACAGACATCGACAGACGACAGTTCATCGTAAGCGGCATCGGGGCAAGCGCCCTGCTCTTGGGCGTCAGCTCGCTTTCTGCTTGCAGCTCACCAGCTGCTGACAGCGCCGGCAGCGCGGAGACCAGCTCCTCTGCTACCGCCACGTCTGTGGCCTCCCCCTTTGGGCTTCCGGCCGTCTACCTCACATCCGACATCAGTCCGGCCGGGCTGGTGGCCGCTTATGAAGCGCTCGGCGTGACGCTGCCGGGCAAGGTCGCCGTCAAGATCAGCACGGGCGAGCCCGGCGGCAACAACTTCCTGCATCCCGAGCTCATCGGGGACCTCGTCAGCAAGCTCCAGGGCACCATCGTCGAGTGCAGCACCGCCTACCAGGGCAAACGCTCCACGGCCGCCGGCAGCAAGAAGGTCGCCGCTGACCATGGCTTCACCGCCATCGCCCCCGTCGACATCCAGGACGCTGACGGCGAGATGACCCTGCCGGTCCGCGGCGGCGCCCACCTCGACGTGAACCGCGTCGGAGCGAGCTTCAAGGTCTACGACTCCTACCTGGCGCTCTCGCACTTCAAGGGGCACAGCATAGCCGGACTGGGCGGCGCGCTCAAGAACATCGGCATCGGTCTTGCCTCGGCCCGCGGCAAGGGCCTGATCCACAGCGGCGGCACGAAGTTCTCAGGCCTGAGCTCCGGCGCGAAGCAGGACACCTTCCTGGAGGCGATGACCGAAGCCGCCGGCAGCGTGATCGATCACCTGGGAAACAACATCGTCTACGTCAACGTCGCCTATCGACTCTCGGTGGACTGCGACTGCGACTCGCATCCGGCCAGCCCCACGATGGCAGACATCGGCGTCCTGTCCTCACGTGATCCCGTCGCGCTCGATCAGGCCTGCGTCGACCTCGTCAAGGCGGCGCCTGACGGCGCCGACCTCGTAGGGCGCATCACCTCACGCAACGGCCTGCACGCCCTCGCGTATGCCGAGAAACTCGGCCTCGGCAGCCGGAAGTATCAGCTCCTCCGCATCTAGCTCTGGGAACCAGGGGGACAGGCACCGTGGTCCCACGGGACCACGGTGCCTGTCCCCCTGGTTCCCGCGCACGAAGAGAGCGGCCCCA
>WQUG01000004.1 GCA_009785855.1 Actinomycetes bacterium | reverse complement strand
CGCCGGTATCGGCGCCATCACCTGCAGCGCGATCATGAACGACAGTGCGATCGCAAGTATGCGCCTTACGATACTGTCACGGTAGAGAGATGTACTCATCCGTCTTCCTCCCCTTTTCTCACTCTTTCTGTGTGAAATCAGTTTCCGCTCGAGGCCCCCCATCCTGCTTCGATCTGTTACAGATCACACGATATCTGCGAAAACCTAATTCCCCTCCAACAAGATTCATATATAAGATAAGACACCGGATCCCCTGCAAGTGTCATTTTTCAGAGAGCGCGCCGCATCGGATCGATGCGGCGTCTGCCCAAATACTCTGCCTGATGAAGATCAGGGAGCGATCTCGGTCTCGACCGTGTTCGACTTCACGGTCCCGCCCTGCTGACTGGAAGTTCCCGCAGGGTTCCTGTCACTGCTCGTGCCCTGCTTTTTCCCGCATCCCGCGAGAGCCAAAGCCAGAAGAAGCGCGACCACCAAGGTCAGCGCTATGATGAAAACACGTTTCATATGTTCCCTCCCTTTTGTCCGTTCTCTACGATATTAAGACACCACGCCAGCGACAGGTGTCATCGTACCTCAACAAACACTACACGACTCCAGGCCTTGTTCCCCTGGCTGTCCCGGGCGATGACGGTCATCGCATAGGTTCCCGCTGCCCGGAAGACCCCGGAGTCATAGCCCACCAGTTCAACGGGGATAAGAGCTCCGTCCGCGTCGGTCGCCTGAGCGCCTGCCTTCATAAGGATCTGCTGAGGACTCAGCGCGACGCCAACGGTCGTATAGATATGTGACTGCGCCAGCGTGATCACCGGATCGGGACGCGGGGCCGGCGCCGGCGCAGGCGCAGGCGCAGCGGGTTGCGGCGTCGTCGGCGCCGCGGGAGCCTCCACGACCGGCGCAGCTGCTACTTGTGGATCGGTCGCGACCGGCGTTTGTTGCGCAGTCGCGACGGGCTTCTGATCCGCCGCCGTGACCGGGCAGCTTTCCAGCGGCACGACCTTGCTGACAGATTGTGGGCGCGACACCGGTGGCGTCGGTTGGTCTGCGGGCGCCAGGGATACCCCGCCCGCGCCAAGCGCCATCGCCAGGGTCGCGGCGCCCATCGCGACCTTCGCCGTCGCCGACAGGCCGGTACTGGCGCTCGCCCCTCCCGCGCCGGAAGAGCCAGAGTTGGAAAACCCCGTCGTTATCCGGGCGATAAGCCGTTTCATCAGCCCGGGTTTTCCCGTCGTGGCGACCACCGCACCGGGGATCACAGCCGTGCCCCGCAGCAGCTCTCCTTGCCGCTCCTGCTCAAGGAGTTCCTTCAGGTTGCGGCGCGCGGCCATCAGCTGGTTGCGAACGGTCCCCGCCGTGTTGTTTCTGATCTGGGCGATCTCGGGCGCGTCGAGTCCGGCGCCGTAGTAAAGGTTCAGCACGCTGCGCTGAGGCTCGCTCAGTTTCTCCATGCAGTCGCGGACCAGCGCGTTGCGCTCGCGATCGACCACCAGATCCTCCGGCAGCGGCGAAGCGTCAGCGACGGTCAGCCCGTCGCGGTCGAAATCCCCGGAGGTCGGCAGATTGTGTCGTTGGTCACTGCGCAGATTGTTCAGGAGCGCGCGGTTGGCTATCTGGTACATCCAGACCGTGAAGTTCTCCGGCTTTTTCAGCTGATCGAGCTTTTTGTACACTTGGATGAAGACCTCCTGCGCGATGTCTTCAACGCGCGAGGCTTCCAGGCCGGAGCGGCTGCTGATATAGGAACATAGTTCAGGGTAATAACTCTGGTACAACTCTGTGAACGCGCGGGGCTTCCCCTTCTGAACCCGCTCCACCATTTTGACGGTCTGCCTGTTGTTTGTTCCATTCAACGACATCGCAGCTCTCCCTTAGCTACTGAGAGCTGATGGCCCCCCAACAGATCAGCTCTATTCCCTTTCGTTACGATAACACAAACTGACCCCTCGGGCAGAAATCAACATATAAACGTGCGACGATCGGGCTACACCCGGGCCGGGTCCTGCGCCAGGTGGATCAGCAGCACGCAGAGCTCAGCGAAGTCGATGCCGACCGCGCGGGCCGCGTCCGGGAAGAGCGAGGTCTTGGTCATGCCGGGGAGCGTGTTCGTCTCGATCAGCCAGGGCTGGCCTTCTCTGTCCACGATCATGTCGGTGCGGGAGTAACCCCAGCACCCCAGCGCCTTGTGCGCCTCTTCAGCCAGATGCTGGCAGGCTTCGTTGGCTGCCTCGCCGATGCCCGCCGGGATGATATGCTCGCTGCCGCCCACGCTGTACTTGCTGTCGTAGTCGTAGAACGTGCCCCGCGACACCACCTCGATCGTCGGCAGCCCGTGAGGCTCGGCGTTGCCCAGAACGCTCGCCATGATCTCGGTGCCCGCGATGAAGGTCTCGACCAGGACCCGGCCGCCATAGCTGGCCGCGCTGGTCAGCGCTGCTGCCAGATCGTCGCCCTTATGGATGATGGACACGCCGATCGACGAACCCTCATGGTTGGGCTTGACCACGACGTCGGCTCCCAGCTCTTCAGCGATTCGCTGACAGGCGGCCTTGAGCTCGGCGGGATCCGCAAGGTCCGCGCTGCGCAGCACCAGATACGGCGCCGTCGGCAGCTGCGCATCCAGGTACACGCGCTTGGTCGCGCTCTTGTCCATCGCGAGAGCGGAAGCCAGGACACCGGAGCCGGTATAGGGCAGCCCGAGCACCTCCAGCAGGCCCTGCATCGCGCCGTCTTCCCCGCCGCGTCCGTGCAGCGCGTTGAAGACGACATCCGGCGCGAAGGCCATCAGAG
>WQUG01000003.1 GCA_009785855.1 Actinomycetes bacterium | reverse complement strand
ACGAGGGAGTGCTCCCATGCAGGCCCCGCATTACCGGCGCCGTCGTTTCGGTCGCGCGGTGCGCCCGCGCCTCTCAGCCACCCGCAGGCAGCTCCCGATCTCGTACTTACGTATACGAGTATAGCAATTCCGCTGGCGCACGATGAACGTTCGCTGGCAAGGCGCTGAGAGGCGTGGCGTGCTTAAGCACGCGAGCCTCTCAGCAACGCCGTCAGCGGGCGTTCAGATGCGTCAGCAGCTGGCGTAATGCGGCGCCGCGATGACTGATCGCCGTCTTCTCAGCGAGCGTGAGCTCGGCCATACTGCGCCCGGGGGCCACATCAGGCAGAAAGAGCGGGTCATAGCCGAAGCCATTGCTGCCGCGCGGGCCAGCGGCGATACGTCCCTCGCAGGCGCCGCACACCGCGAGGTAGTCCGGCTGCCCGGGCAGTAGCGCGTCCAGCCCCACAAGCACCAGACAGGAGACGAAACGCGCGCGGCGCTCGGTGACGCCTTCCAGCTCGGCCAGGAGCTTCGCGTTGTTGGCCGCGTCGTCGTGACCGACGCCCGCGAAACGCGCCGAGTAGATGCCGGGCGCGCCGTTCAGCGCGTCCACCACCAGACCCGAGTCGTCGGCCAGCGCCGGAAGTCCGGTCGCTGCCTGGGCCGCGCGCGCCTTGATGGCGGCGTTGTCCTCGAAGCTCGCGCCATCCTCGACGGGGTCGGTATAGGCGCCGACCAGCTCGTGGACGGCGATGAAGCGGACGCCGGCAAGCGGACTGTCCAAAGCGGCGCCCAGCGCGGCCGCGATCTCGGTGACCTTGTGCGCGTTACCGGTCGCGACGACGATCGTGGGCATGGGCGCACTCGCCAGTTCAGTCACCGGCGAGCACCGACTTCTGGATGCGCTGGAGTTCAGCGATGCCGGCCTCGGCGAGGTTCAGGAAACCGTTCAGTTGGTGGCGCGAGAACGAGAGCTGTTCGCCGGTGCCCTGCAACTCGATGAAGCCGCCCTTGTCGTCGCAGACGACGTTCATGTCGACCTCGGCGTGGCTGTCCTCTTCGTAGTCCAGATCGAGCAGGACCTCGCCGTCGACGAGCCCGATGCTGACGGCCGCGACCTGCCCGGTCAGCGGCAGCGCCTGGATCCTGCCGGCCTCTTTCCAGGTGGCCAGCGCGTCGTGCAGGGCGACCCAGGCGCCCGTGATCGAGGCCGTGCGCGTGCCGCCGTCTGCCTGGAGCACGTCGCAGTCGACCGTGACCGTCACTTCGCCGCCCAGTCCGCCCAGGTCGACGACCGTACGCAAGCTGCGTCCGATGAGCCGCTCGATCTCAAGGGTGCGGCCCTTGGCGCCGTTGCGTTCGCGCCGCGTGCGCTCGCTGGTCGCCGCCGGCAGCATCGCATATTCCGCGGTGACCCAGGCCTGACCTGAGCCCTTGCGCCAGACGGGCACGCGATCCTCGATCGTGGCCGTGCAGAGCACGTGAGTGTCCCCGCAGCGGATCAGGGCCGAGCCATAGGCGTTCTTGCTGACCTTGCGCTCGATCGTGACGGGGCGCAGCGCGTCGGCGGCGCGGTCGTGTGTGCGAGGACTCATGGGGCTCCTTTCATGGTTGCGCTCTATTATAAGACGACGGTCTCGACGTCGGTCAGTGGCGTCTCCATGATGCGCGAACCGAGCGTCATGAAGAGCTCCGGCTCGCCGGTCGTCAGGTACTGGCGCTGCGGGAGCGCGCCCACGGGCGCCAGATTGCCGCGGCGCTTGAGCGTGGCCTTCACCTCATGGGCCGTCTCTTCCGCCGAGCTGATGAGCGTCACGTCCTCGCCGACCACGCGCTGAAGCGCGGGCGCGAGTATCGGGTAGTGCGTGCAGCCCAGCACCAGGGTGTCGATCCCGGCCTCTACCAGCGGATCGAGCTGGCGGTGTGCCAGGTCGAAGAACTCGTCAGGAAGCCAGACCTTGCCGTCATCGTTGTGGCTGAGGCCCTCCTCGACGATGCGCACGAAATCCGGCGTCGCGATGCTTGCCACCTGCAGGCCCGCGTCGTAGCCCATCAGCGCGCGTTCGTAGGCGCCTGAGGCGATCGTGCCTTCGGTGCCGATGACACCGACCCTGCGGTCGCGGGTCGCGCGCGCCGCAGCCCGGGCTCCCGGATCGATCACCCCGATGATCGGGATGACGAAGGAGCCCTGCAGGGTTTCGAGCGCAGTGGCCGTCGCCGTGTTACAGGCCACCACGATGAGCTTCACGTCGCGCGCCTGCAGGAAGCGGCAGATCTGCGCGGCAAAGGCGCGCACCTCTTCTGCCGGGCGCGGCCCGTAGGGGCAGCGCTCGGTGTCACCCAGGTAGAGGAAGCTCTCATGGGGCAGCCGGTCTGCGATGGCGCGGGCGACCGTGAGTCCCCCCAGCCCGGAGTCGAAGATGCCGATCGGGGCGGAGGCTGACGCCAGGGTGGGCCGTGCTGCGACGCTGGACGCGCTCGCAGGTGTGGCGGGATCAGGGATAGTGGACGCGCTCGCAGGTGTGACGGGTTCAGTGATATGCGGCGCGCTCGTATCGGTTGTTTCGATCATGTTCTCCAGTATAGGCGAGAAAAGGGGGAACGATCCCATTTTGTCACGTTTTACGAGCGAGTTCGGTAGACGAGCAGCGAGACGAGGTAGGCCAGGCCGATGAAGAAGATCACGCTGATGAGCGTGAACATCACCGCCGTGTCGAACACCCCCGCGACGATCGCGCCGAAGGCTGCGGCGACGATCGAGATCGCGCCGGCCATCGTCATCGACTTCTGTTTGATCATGACGTTGCGCTCGTCAA
>WQUG01000002.1 GCA_009785855.1 Actinomycetes bacterium | reverse complement strand
GCCTACGTGCAGGTCGAGAACAGGGCGCTGAAGCCCACGCAGCTCGGGAGGGCCGTCATCGACGCGCTCTCACGCTTCGCCGCGCACATCACCTCGCCGGACATGACCGCCGAGCTCGAAGGCGAGATGGACGCGATCGCGGGCGGACAGCGCCAGCGCGCCGAGGTCGTGAAGCACTCGCGCAAACTGCTCGCTGACAGCATGGAAGCGCTCATCGAGAAGGCCGACGAGGTCGGCGAGATGCTCAAGGACGCGAGTCACGCGGACTCGGTCATCGGGACCTGCCCGAAGTGCGGCGCCGACCTCGTGCTGCGCCGCAGCGCTAAGACCGGCGGGCAGTTCGCGGGCTGCAGCGCCTGGAACGCCGAGGGCACGGGTTGCGACGTGAGCTATCCCTTGCCCCAGGGCAAGATCGAGCCGCTGGACGAGCCTTGCGAGAAGTGCGGGGCGCCGCGGGTGCGCATCATCCAGTTCCGGCGCAAGCCCGTCGAGCGCTGCCTGAACCCGGAGTGCCCGACCAACTACGAGGCGCCGGTCGACCTGGGCGCCTGTCCGGTCTGCGCGGCTGCGGGGCGCGCGGGTCGCATCGTTGGCCAGCGTAACCCGAGGTCCCTGAAGCGCTTCGCGCGCTGCAGCAACTACGAGCAGTGCGAGACGAGTTATCCATTGCCGGCCAACGGCGAGCTCAAGACGACCGGCGAGTTCTGCGAGACCTGCGGCTCGCCCGAGATCGTCGTCACCACCCGACGCGGACCCTGGCGTATCTGCATCAACATGGACTGTCCGGCGAAAAAGGAAGCAGAAGAGAAGAAGGCTGCGCGGGCAGCGAGCAAGAAGAAAGCGAGCAAGAGATGAGCAAGGTCACGATCGTCGGCGCCGGTTTCGTGGGCTCGACCGCGGCCCTGCTGGTCGAACAGAAGGGTCTGGCAGACGTCGTCCTGCTCGATGTGGCAGACGGGGTCGCGCGCGGCAAGGCGCTTGATATGCGCCAGATGCGCGCGATGGATCCGGGCATGAGCCTGGTGACCGGCACGGGGGACTACGCGGACAGCGCCGGCTCGGACCTCGTGGTGATCACCGCCGGCGTCGCCCGCAAGCCGGGGATGCTGCGCGAAGAACTCATCGCCATCAACAGCGGCGTCGTGAGCTCGGTCATCGACGCGGCGCTGGCCGCCTCACCGGAGGCGCTCATCATGTGCGTGACGAACCCGCTCGACGTCATGACCTGGCTGGCGCACAAGCGCAGCGGGTTGCCAGCGCAGCGGGTCTTCGGCATGGGGGGCGTGCTGGACAGCGCGCGCCTCGTCGCGAGTATCTCAGCGGAGCTCGACGTCGCTATCGCCGAGGTCAAGGGCCTGGTGATCGGCGCTCATGGCGAGGGCATGGTACCGCTGGTCGATGAGGCGACTGTGGGAGGGCGCCCCTTGCGCGAGGTCGCGAGTGATGCGCAGCTGGACGCCATCGTCGAGCATACGGTCCACGGCGGCGCCGAGATCGTCGCACTGCTGCAGACGGGCTCGGCCTACTTCGCGCCCGGCGCCGCGATCGCGAAGATGGTCGAGGCCTGCCTGACGGATAGCGACGAAGTGATGTCGGTCTGCGCCTGGCTAGAGGGGGAATACGGGCTGCGCGACCTCTACCTGAACGTACCGGTCCGTCTGGGCCGCCAGGGCGTGCGCGAAGTCGTCGAGCTGAAGATCAGCGACGCGGAGCGCGCGGCGCTCGAAGAGTCAGCCGCAAGCGTGCGGGCCCAGCTGTCCGAGGCAGGTCTGCGCTCGTGATCCAGGCGACTGGCATCGCCGCGAAGGCGGCCGAGCTGATGGTCGGGGCGGCCTGTCAGCTGCGCCCCGATGTCCGCGCGGCGCTGGAGGTGGCGCTCGGGGCAGGCGCTGGTTTGTCACCTGTCGCACAAGTGAATGGCAAGGGGGTCGCTCGCGTACGCGAACGAGCCCCCTTGCCCTCAGACCAGCAAGTGGATATCAGTGATAAACCAGCGCCTGCCCATCTGCGCGAGCATGCTGTTCTGCAGGCGCTGCTGGACAACGACGAGATCGCGCGGCGTGATCACGTGCCGATATGCCAGGATACGGGCACGACTTGGATCCGCGTGGAGCTGGCGGCAGGCGAGCAGATCGCAGGCGACCTGCAGGAGGCCTGCGACGCGGCCTGCGCCCGTGCGAGCAAGCAGGCGGGGCTGCGCAACTCGCTGGTATACGACGCCTATAGTGATCGGCGCAACACGGGCACGAACACGCCGGTCTTTCTGGACGTCGTCCAGACCGCTGAGCCTCACACGCAGCTCCATGTCATGCTGAAGGGCGCGGGCAGCGACAACGCTTCGCGCATCGTCATGCTCGACCCGGATTCCACCGACGGCGACATCGAGGCGGCGGTCCTTGCAGCCGTGGCCGAGAAAGCCTCGATGGCCTGCCCGCCGCTGATCATCGGCCTCGGTATCGGCGGGACCTTCGACACGGTCGCCAAGCTGAGCAAGCATGCGCTGCTGCGACCGCTCGATGAGCCGCACCCCGACCCCAGCGTGGACGCGCTCGCCTCCCGTCTGCTCGCGGCGGTCAACGCCACCGGCATCGGTCCGGCGGCCCTGGGCGGCGACACCACCGCGCTTGCCGTGCGCATCGAGACAGCGCCGTGCCACATCGCGGCCAGACCGCTCGCCATCAACCTCTGCTGCAACGCCCTGCGCAGCGCCACCTGCCAGCTATAGACACTTCGTCCCTTCTCAGCGATACGCTAGAATGGAAGAATGGACGACGCGACGGTTGATACCACGACTCCGGAGGACCCCAC
>WQUG01000001.1 GCA_009785855.1 Actinomycetes bacterium | reverse complement strand
GCCTCTAGTCGACGGGGGCCGGTATGGTGCGCCATGTAGGAATCGAACCTACGACCTTAGGATTAAAAGTCCTCTGCTCTGCCAACTGAGCTAATGGCGCCAGTTGTCACGGCTGCGTTCAGGTGTGTTGGCTCGCCTGAGATTACACAGCGGATACCTAGTTTATCGGGTTGCCCTGCCAACTTCAAGTATAATGAGCACATGCCACCGGTCGTGTCCACATTCATCGCGCGCTACGGCGTCGCCATCCTCTACTTCGCCAGCTTCCTGTTGGTGGGCGTCGTGCTGGACCTGGCGCTGGGGTCGTTTCTGCGCTCGGCACGCCTGCGCAGTCTCAGCCGGATGCTGTCGGCGGTGTTGCGGAGCATGCGGGGGATCATCGGTCTGGTCGGGGGTCTGATCGGGTTATGGCTCGCATATACCCATGTAAGCAGTGGTCTTCTGGACAGAAATACCGCGAACCTGATCACGAAATGGGTGACCATCCTGAGCATCGCGCTCATCACGATCTTCCTGGCGCGCCTGATCGGGCGCTTCATCAGCTACTATACGGCCAGCGACAACACGCGTATCTCGTCGAGCAGCATCGTCACCAACCTGGTCAAGGCGTCCATCTATACCTTGGGCGCGGCGGTCATCTTCTGGAAGTTGGGAGTCTCGATCGCGCCGATCCTGACAACGCTCGGCATCGGAGGCGTGGTCATCGGTCTGGCGCTGCAGCCGACCTTGGGCAACCTTTTCGCCGGCATCCAGATCGTCGGCTCACATCAGATCGAGCCGGGCGATTTCGTGCGTATGGCCTCTGGCGACGAGGGTACGGTCGAGGATGTGACCTGGTCGAACACGACGATCCGCAAGGTCACCAGCGAGCTGATCATCGTGCCGAATTCCGTCCTGGGCAAGGAGCCGGTCATCAACTTCAGCCGCAACAACCATCAGCACACGATGGTCGTTCCCGGCATGGTGGCGGCAGATACCGACGTCCTGCACCTGGAGCGGGTTGTGCGTGAGGTCGCGGCGTCCGTCATGGCCACGTCGCACTATACCTACAAAGCGGCGGCTCCGAACTTCCGGCTGACGGCGACCTCCGCGGGGGGCATCAGCTTCAACACGATCCTGCCGATCATCAGCTATCGCAGCGAGCCGGTCGTGCGATCGGAGTTCCTGGAACTTCTGGTCGAGCGCTTCGCGGCCGAGGGCATCGAGCTCGCGCGCCCGCTGCCGCCGACGCCCGCAGCACCCGTGCACTAAAGAGTGGGAGACAAGGGAGTCGCTCGCGTACGCGAACGAGCCCCCTTGCCGACTGACCTGCAAGAGGATCCTGTGATCACAGTGCGGCGATGCGCTCGAAGAGGGCGTCGGTGCGCTGCAGGAAGGCCCAGGGGTCGCAGATGGCGGCCAGCTCTTCAGCGCTGAGCGGGCAGCGCGCATCGCTGGCAAGGCGCTCCGGGAAGCTTGCGCCCTGGCGGGCCTGCTGGACGTCGGTCCAGACCGCCATGGCGTTGTCCTGTACGATCGCGTAGGCGTCCTCGCGCAGCATCCCCGTGTCGACCAGCGCGAGCAGCACGCGCGACGAGTAGATGAGTCCGCGCGTCCGGTTCAGGTTCGCGAGCATGCTCTCCGGATAGAGCACCAGCCCGTCCAGGATCCAGAGCAGCTTGTCCAGCATATAGTCGAGCGCGGTGGTCGAGTCGGCCAGCACGACGCGCTCGGCGCCGGAGTGCGAGATGTCGCGCTCGTGCCAGAGCGCCACGTCGTCCAGTCCGACCTGCGCGTTGGCCTTGACCACGCGCGCCAGGCCGCAGATGCGCTCGCTGGTGATGGGGTTGCGCTTGTGCGGCATCGCGCTTGAGCCCTTCTGGCCGGCGGTGAAGGGTTCCTCCGCCTCCAGGGTATCGGTCTTCTGCAGCGCGCGGACCTCGGTGGCGATCTCTTCTGCGGTGGCCGCGATCGTGGCCAGCGTGGCCAGGTAGAAGGCGTGGCGGTCGCGCGCGATGACCTGGGTGGACAGCGGGTCGGGCTCAAGTCCCAGCGCTTCGCAGACGTGCTTCTCGACGCTCGGGTCGATGTTGCTGTAGGTGCCCACCGCGCCCGAGATCGCGCCCACCGCGCACTGCTTGCGCGCCAGCGCCAGTCGCTCGCGGCCGCGGCTCAGCGCGAAGGCCCAGCGTCCGAACTTCATGCCGAAGAGCATCGGCTCGGCGTGGATGCCGTGAGTGCGTCCAACGCAGAGCATGTCGCGGGTCTCCAGCGCGCGGCGCTTGCAGACCTCGATCAGCGCGCGCAGATCGGCGTCGATGAGGTCGGCAGCCTGGGTCATCTGCAGGCAGAGCGCCGTGTCGCCGAGGTCCGAGGAGGTCATGCCGTAATGGACCCACTTGCTGGGCTCCCCGATATGCTCTGCCATGTTGGTCAGAAACGCGATGACGTCATGGTTCAGCGTGGCCTCAAGCTCGTCGACCCGGGCATCCTCGAACGCGGCCTTCTCGCGGATCGTTGCCGCTTCCTGCGCCGTGATGCCGACCTCCGGCAACTCGACGGACGCCTCGCAGGCCAGCACCTCGATCTCTTTCCAGAGGTCGTACTTGTTGTGCAGGGTCCAGATGGCGCCCATCTTCAGGCGGGTGTAGCGTTCGATCATCGCTGGCTCCTTACTGCGTCGCCCAGGCGATCCAGCATCGACTCGCCGTGCAGGGACACGATAGGATCCAGCGTTTCATATACGACGCCGACCGCCGGCCCCACATGGGCGCCCACGACCGGGCCGATCGGGATCACGCGCACCTCGAAGCCGACCAAAGGCTCGATGACGTTCCTGCAGAAGGTGGTCGCCTCTTCAGGCTCGGCGATATAGTGGACACAGATCCGCTTCAGACCGCCACTGGCCTCGATGTCTGCGACGAGCTTCTCTTTGATGGTCGCCAGGGCTTTGGGCCAGGTGCGCACTTTGGTATAGGTCGAGGTATACCTGTCCTCGACCGTGAGCACCGGGACGAGCTTCAGCAGGCCGCCGAGCAGGGCGGATGCGCGACCGATGCGCCCGCCGCGCTCAAGGTAGGTCAGGGTGCGCGGCGCGAACAGGAAGCGGCTGCGCGCCATGCTCGCCTCTGCGGCGGCGGCGCATTCGGGCAGCGTGCCGCCAGCCTGGGCGCACTCCGCGGCTGCCAGGGCAGCAAAGCCTGCCTCCATGCAGGGCGAGCTGCCATCGACGACGTCGATACGCCCAACGAGCGACGGGTCTTCTTCCGCCATCTGACTGGCCACCATCTTATAGGTGTCGAACACGCCGGAGAACGTCGAGGGCAAGAACACGCCAAGGACATCATGTCCTTGTGCCAGGATGTCCTCGATGTGCCCGCGGATCTCTTCAGGCGAGGGCAGGGAGGTCGTGGGCAGGTAGTCGACCTGGGCCAGATGCGCGTAGAACTCGTTGTAGTCGATGTCCAGCTCGGGGGTCTGGCGATCACCCTCGACAAGGATCATCGAGAAGCGCCGGATATCGTAGCGTTCAAGATCGTCGACGGGGATATAGGATGCGGAGTCAGTCAGCACTCGTACTGCCATAGATCCTCCTTCTGTTCGTAGGGCTACTTCCCAGCCCTCTACAGCATACTATACTCGCGCGGCACAACAGTTGTTACATGGTCTGGACCGCCGTACCGGCGTCGTTACACTGGATACGCTGATATCACTGATGAGTTGGGAGGCTTTACCCATGGCGCACGTACGCTCGTTGTTCTTCACCGGAGCCGCTTCTGAAAGCGAGGCCAAGGCACAGGCCGCGAAGAAGGCCGGTCACCCCTCGTCGCTCATCTGGAACATCACGAACCGCTGCAACCTCAAATGCAGCCACTGCTACATGGCCGCCGACGCGCACATCCTGCCTGACCAACTCAGCGACGAAGAGACGATCCAGCTGGTCGACCGCATGCACGAGGCGGGCTGTCCGGTCGTCTTCATCTCTGGCGGCGAGCCCATGCTGCGTCCGAACTTCTGGGAGATCCTGGAGCGCGTCCACGAATGCGGCATCAAGCCGACCATCTCGACCAACTGCACGCTGGTGACCGAGGACAACGCACAGCGCCTCAAGGACAACGGCGTCAAGTGGATCGCGACCTCGCTCTACGGCACGCGCGAGTATCACGACGAGTTGACGCGTGTCCCCGGTACCTACGACAAGGTCATGGCCGCGGTGCGCACGCTGCGCGCTCACGACATCGGCGTCGTGCTCAAGACGGCCATCACGGTGGGCAACTGGCCCTTCATCTTCGATATGATCCAGATCGCCAAGGACGAGGGCGTCGGCATCTTCTACATCTGCGACCTGATCACGAGCGGCCGCAGCGAGGGCGAAGAGGCGCTGCGTATCACCAAGGAGCAGTGGCGCGAGCTCTGCGACTTCATCGTCGACGACATGCTCGACCCCGACAGCCATATGGAATACGACATCGGGGCGATCCCCTCGACCATCCCCTACATCGCCGAGAAGTTCATCGAGCGTGGCGTGGATGTGAGCAAGGGGCTCGAGCGCCTGTCGCTCTTCTCTGCCTGCCCGGTAGGGCAGGGGCACATGGCCATCAACAGCGCAGGCGACATCATGCCCTGCCAGTTCAGCCAGGAGTGGACGGTCGGAAACATCCGCGACATGAGTATCGAGGACGCGGTCAAGCTGCTGCGTGCTCTTGACGAGCAGCCGAGCGAGGGGCAGTGCGCTCCGGAGGTCTGCGCCTACACGCATATCTGCCGCGGTTGTCGCGTCAAGGCCTGGATGCGTACCGGCGCCGAGAACGGCGGCAACCCCCACTCGGAGGACTTCAGCTGCATCCTGAACAAGGCGGAAGGCGAGCGCGACGTTGACCTGGCGGCTGCGGGAGCGGCGGCGGGAGCGGCTGCGGGAGCGGCTCCCTGCAAGACCATCTGCGGCCACTAGACAGCATCGGTCAAAACGGGTAGTATCGTAAGTCCGCTGCATCTGCAGCGTTCCGCGTATGCGGGGGTATAGCTCAGCTGGTTAGAGCGCTGGCCTGTCAAGCCAGAGGTCGCGAGTTCAAGTCTCGTTACTCCCGCCATCCTCCCAGCGACAGTTGCTCAAACGAAAGGGATGCTGATGAGGTCTCGCAGTGAGATGAAGACAATGGCGAAGCAGAACTTCGCCCGCTTCAGCAGTGTGTTCATGGCGATCGGGGCCATCCTGGTCGTGGCGAGCTTCCTCGTTTCGTTGCCCAGCTACCTCAGCAGTCTGCCGTCGACCCAGGAGATCCAGGATCTGGCGACCAGGACCTCCCAGCTGACGATGAGGGATGCGTCGAATCCCCAGTTGCTACGCCAGATATCCGATGGTTGGATGCGGGTCTATTTCGGCGGGGACACGGCGGCGACCTCGACCTATCTGATGTGGCTCACCTTGTTCCTGATGCTGGGAGTGATGGTCCTGCACGTGGGTTTGAGTCATGTCGCGCTGCGGGCAAGCGCGGGAGCGTCTGAACTGAAGGTCAAAGAGTCCCTCGAGCCCCTCAAGCGCTTCGGACGCTGGCTCGGGCTCTATCTTATGACGTTCTTGCGGATCTACCTCTGGACGCTGCTCTTCTTCATACCGGGTCTCATCGCGGCTTATCGCTATCGTCAGGCGGTCTACCTGATGCTTGAGGACCCTGAGCTGGGGATCAATCAGGCGTTACGGCTGTCCGGCCAGCTGATGAAGGGCCATAAGTGGGAGTTGTTCGTTCTCGATCTGAGCTTCATCTTGTGGTTCGTTCTGCAATCGCTGACGGTCGCCTCCTTCAAACTGAACATCGTGGGCCTCTACTTCTTACCCTATCTGGAACTGACGCGCGTCCAGTTCTACCGCGATCTACGCGCGGAGCATCCGATCGAGGGGCTGGCGGTAGTGGGCGCCCTCCCGCCTCAGCAACCACCGCTTACGCCATAAACCCCCGCCGTATCCCCCCAGCGAGCCATCCGCCGCGATCACGCGGTGGCAGGGCACGATGAGCGGGATCGGATTGGCGTGGTTGGCGCCCCCGACCGCGCGTGCTGCGTGGGGATGGCCGATGGCCTCGGCAAGCTCCCGGTAACTGAGCGTCTGACCGTAGCCGATGGTCATGAGCCCCTGCCAGACTTCCTGCTGGAAGTCGGTCCCCGCGCTGAGGTCAAGGGGCAGGTCGAAGTCACGGAGTCTTCCTGACAGATAGGCGCGGACCTGGGTTTCGGCACAATCGAGGAGAGCGAGAGCCGGGGAGTGCGACACGGTCCCGTGCGACACGGTCCCTGACCCCCTGTCGCAGGCTGGCGTCCCGGTCTCGCGGAACTCCAGGCCGACGAGGGCGGCGCTGGACGCGCTCAGCTCGATCACCCCCAGCTCTGTGGAGAACCTCCGGTGGAAAACCTCCTGCATATCTTCTCCATATCTGTTTTTCGACGCGCTGACCTCTTGTTTCATGCTACACCTCTTCGCCTGCGGGCGCGGTGTCAAAGAGCGTTAAGAGCGCTTTAAGGGCTCCCGGTTATGCTGTGATGCGTCGAAAGGAGATCGAGCGATGTCAGATCGTCAGAGGATAGTGATCGCGGTGGTGAGCGCGACCATCGCCGCACTGCTCATAGGGGTCTTTCTGCAGCGAAGCGCGACTGCGGCCGAGCGTCAGCAGCGCGCCCTGCTCAGGCGTTATGGGTCGATGACGGCACAGATACTGGTCGCGCGTAAGGACCTGGAACCGGGGACTCTGCTGGGAGGCGGGGATCTGAAGACACAGTCGTGGCCGGTGATGCTGATCCCGAAGGGAGCGCTGCTGGAGCGTGACCGGGGCTCGATCACCGGGAAGCGGATCACTGCCTGGGTCGCTCAGGGTGAACCGCTGGTGCGAAAAAGGGTCGCGGCGCAAGTCAAGCGGCTGGACTCTCTGGCTGCGGGGCTCAGCGCGGTCACGATCGCGACCGATGCCGTCCATGCGCTGGGGGGCGAGGTCTCCGAGGGGATGCGGGTCACCCTCATGGGTACCGGCAGCAGCGGGGTCGTCACAGCGCTGGCAACCGACATCGAAGTGCTGTCATCCAGCAAGATCGCGCGCAGCGACGCCGGGAAGTCCTCCGGGACCAGCTTGCTCGGGACGGGTATGAGCTCTGACATCAGTTGGGTCACCCTTGCCGTGCCGACCCGCGTGGCGGCCCAGATACTCTCGTCGGCGCAGACAGGGAAACTCTGGTTGGTCCTGGAGCAGAAGGGACAACGATGATGCTCGACACCCTGGCCCTGGTGAGTTCGGATCCTCTCTGCAGCTTCGACCTGAGTCGGACGGCGCAGGATACGCTGGCGCGGGTCGTCCAGACCTTTGCGACCGGAGAAGAGTGTCTGAAAGCCCTGTCCTATCATGAGCAGGGCGATGCCTGTGTGGTCCTGGTCGATTCGGCTCTGTCGGACCTGTCGCCCCTGAACCTGGTCGACGCCTTGCGTCGGGAGCACCCGCAGATCGCCTGCATCCTTCTGGCAGACGATCCCAGCTCGGATCTGGTGTCACGCGCGATGCTGGCAGGAGCACGGGCGACCCTGCCGCCGGCTGCGACCGGATCGGAGCTGAGCGACCTCTTGAGACGCCTGGCCCCGGTGGCCCAGGCCGAGGGCAACGGTGCTCATCGGGGGACCCCGGAGGACAAGATCCATCAGGGGCCCATCGTCGTGGTGAGCTCTGCGCGGGGAGGCTGTGGTAAGTCGACGGTATCAGCGCTGTTCGCGCTGGTGGCGGGACAGGCCGATCTCGATGTCGCGTTGGTCGACTTCGATCTGCAGTTCGGGGACCTCGGATTCCTGTTCGATGTGGCGCCGGAACACACGCTGGCCGATCTGGCAGAGACGCTGTCGAGTCCGGGGAAGTCCTGCCGCGGGTTCAGCGTTGCGGTCGCAGAGGGAGTCAGCCTCTATGCGCCGTCGCCGGTCCCGGAGCAGGCTGAGGTGATAGCCGGGCGGTCCCGGATGCTGCTCACTGCGCTGTCCGGCGAACATGAGCTGGTGGTCGTGAACACGGGGGCCTTCCATGCCCTGTCCCAGTTGGAGTTGCTTGATCGGGCAGACCGCGCCCTCTGTCTGCTCGACCAGACCCTCGTGGGCGCCCGGGCGACCCTGCGGATGCGTGATCTCTGTACGCGCTCCGGCATCCCGTCCGCCCGCTTCTCGTATGTGGTCGAGCGCGCCCATCGCAGCAACGGATATCATCCTTCCCTCGATGAGATCGCTGGTCTTCTGGGGCAAAGCGCTCTGCGCTTTCTCGATGACGGGGGGCTGCGGACCGCGCAGGCCCTGGACCGAGGCGGCTTCGATGAGGTCCTGGGGGGCGGCCGCAGCGCACTGGCCGCCCAGGTCGCCCTGCTTCTTGAGGACATCGCGCTGTCCACGGGCCTGTCTCTTAACTCCCTGCCCCATATGCGCAGTACGCTGCGTCGCGAGTCGAAAGGCAGGTTCCTGCGATGATCGATACCGCTCGCCGGCAGCCTTCGGTGGCCCAGCGGCTGCGCCAGAACGTGAAGGGACTGCTCTACGAGGAGCTTCCTCCGACCCAGGTCGCCAAGCTCATCGAGCAGGATGGCGAGCTTGCCCGCAAGGAGCTGTCCGACCGGCTCCGCAGCGCGGTCAACGCCCAGGACCGCTATGGTCTGGACGCCGATGAGCGGGAGGCTATCATCGATGAGGCTCTGGCTGAGTTGATGGGCCTGGGGCCGCTTGACGGTCTGCTGCGGGACAGGAGTGTCACCGAGATCATGGTCAACGGCGCCGACAGGGTCTTCTTCGAACGCGAGGGGAAGCTCTATCGCGCTCAGATCCGTTTCGATGATGACGAGCAGGTCAGGGCTGTGATCGAGCGCATCATCGCGCCGTTGGGGCGCCGGATCGACGAGCAGAACCCTCTGGTCAACGGGCGGCTTTCAACGGGACACCGGGTCAACGCGGTCATCCCTCCGCTGTCCCTTGACGGGCCGCTGTTGACGATCCGCAAGTTCCGCGACCGCGTCTACACGCTGGAGGAGCTGGTCGCTGAAGGCTCATTGCCGCCATTCCTGATCGCTCTTCTGCAATGGGCGGTCCTGGCACGCTGCAACATCGCGGTCAGTGGCGGGACGGGCAGCGGCAAGACCACGTTCTTGAACGCACTCTCGCTGGTCATCCCCAGTGGTGAGCGTATCATCACGATCGAGGACAGCGCGGAGCTGAGCTTCAGCCACCATCCCCATGTCGTGCGCCTTGAGGCGCGCCCGGCGAATCTGGAGGGGGCGGGGGCTATCACGATCCGGGACCTGGTCATCAACAGTCTGCGCATGCGTCCCGATCGCATCATCGTCGGCGAGGTGCGCGGAGACGAGGCGCTCGAGATGCTGCAGGCGATGACGACGGGCCATGATGGATCGCTGACGACCCTGCATGCGAACACGCCGCGCGAGGTCATCTCCCGCCTGGTCACGATGGTCGGTTACGCGACGCCCTTGCCCCTGGCTGCGGTCCAGACACAGATAGCCTCTGCGATCGACCTGATCATCCATCTGGGGCGTGTCTCCGGGGGCAGACGGCAGGTCCTGGAGCTCTGCGAGGTCGCCGGTCTGCAGGGCTCTGAGGTCAGCTTGCGGCGTATCATCCGCTTCGAGCAGGCCGGTGTCAGCGCCGACGGCCGTCCGCAGGGGAGCTGGATCTTCGAGGAGACCCCCCGCTTTCTTGAGCGGGTCATCTCCCGGGGCGTCGCGCCGAAGCGAGCTGTGAAGGACTGGGAGGCATGCGCCCGGAAGGAAGCCCACTGATGGCCGGGCGCGCGGGACTGCTTGTTGCCTCGGTGGTCGCGGGGATCGCGACCTATCTGCTGGCACGGATGATCCTGGCCTCTGCGGATCGTCTCCTGCGTTTCCGCAGGGCGCAGAGCGCGGTAGCCGGGGCTGCGGTCCCCCCCTTGGGGATGTCGCGGACCTGCGCTGTGCTGGGCCGGGTGATCCGGCGCCTGCGCCGACCTCGTGAGGTCGAAAGGATGCGCGCGGCTCTGCCCGATCTGCTCGATCAGCTGGCCCAGACCTTGCGCGCCGGACTCTCTTTGCGCCAGGCGATCGCGCGCGTCGAAGAGCAGCCGGATGCTGCTCTGACCGAGCTGCTGCACTCGCTCAGTGTCGATCTGTCACTGGGGCTCAGCGTCGGAGAGAGTCTGGAGCGCTTCCAGGCGAAGGTCCCCCTTCCGGAGTTGCGCATGGTGGCCCTGGCGCTGGAGCTCACCTCAAAGACCGGCGGCAACATCGCCGAGCTTCTTGAGCGCAGTGCCGGCCTGCAGCGACAGTCCTTGCAGATGCTGCGCTCGCTGCGCGCTCAGACCGCCCAGGGAAGGATGTCGGTGCGTCTGGTCATCGCGATCCCTCTGGGGCTCGTTGGCGTCATGGCGCTCGTGATGCCGGATTATCTCGGGTCGTTCCTCGCCTCAGGGCTGGGCCTCTCGTTGGCCGCACTGGCGGCCGTGTTGCTCGTCATCGGAACAATCGGCGTCAGGAGGGTGGTCAACATTGAGCTTTGATGCCCTTCAACTCTGTCTTGCCGCAGGCGCGCTTCTTATCGGGGCGACAAGCTTCGGGTGGGTCGTCTGGCTCGTGCTCGATCACCAGCGGCGACACGCGCGCTTGACGCGCACGCGCGCGCTTGAACTCGGCGTTGAGCTTCGCAGCCCTTCGCTGCGGACGCTGTTGCCTAAGGTGTCAGATCCGCTCTTCGCTTCGCTGCGACGTCTCTTGCCCCCTCTGTTCACCTGGCGCGACGGGCGTCGTCTCGATCGCCACGCCGCGGCTTGTGCGCATGATCTGCCTGACATGATCGACATCATGATCCTGGGTCTGCAGGCGGGTCTTTCCTTCGACGGAGCGCTGAGCGCCTACGTCGGGCACTTCGACACACCGGTCGCCCGTGAGTTCGCCCTGGCCCAGCACCGCTACCAGCTGGGTTTAAGCAGTCGCCGGAAAGCGTTCCAGGAGCTCTGTGAGCGGGCGCCGGATGAAGCGGTGATGCGGTTCTGTGCGGTGGTCAGCGAGGCGCTGCTTCTGGGCGCCCCGCTCTCTGTGACCTTCTCGACCTTGAGCTTCGAGCTGCGTCGTTATCAGAAGCTGAAGTTCGAGGAGCGCATCGCGCGCGCGCCCGTCAAACTGTTGATCCCTTTGGGCCTGTGTGTGTTGCCGGCGGTGTTGATCCTGTTGATGGGGCCGGTACTGATCCAGATGATCGCGGGGCTACGCCTCTGATCGAACAGGAAGTCTGTAGTGTAACCGAGGAAAGGAGCAAACGATGGAATCGATAAGAAGAAGGTTGAGTATCGGGCGACCCCTGTGGTCGTGTCTCGCCGGCGAGTCCGGGCAGGGAGTGGCGGAATACGTCATCATCCTGGCTGTCATCGTGGTCGCTGCCATCATCCTGGCAGTCGCCTTCCATGACCAGCTGGCAGCCGTCTGGC
This sequence comes from Actinomycetes bacterium, assembly GCA_009785855.1. Classification (GTDB taxonomy): domain Bacteria; phylum Actinomycetota; class Coriobacteriia; order WRKU01; family WQUG01; genus WQUG01. Next base: position 6,241 of record WQUG01000001.1, on the reverse strand, counting down.
AGAGTGTGACCAGTCAGATAGGGGACCTGGCATGAGCCGTTTCCGGGCAGAGGAGGGGCAGGCGGCGACAGAGTATGTCGTCGCCCTGACCCTCGTCGTCATCATCCTGGTCGCGATCGGCGGGCTGGTCAACTACTACCGGAGCTCCGGCCAGGACTCCCGTCCGGTCGCGCGAACGCTCCAGGAAGCCCCCTATACGCTGGGGGGCCTTCAGGGGGTGTGCGATGTTCTCATACATTAGAAGACTTCACGGCGAGGACGGTCAGGCGCTCACCGAGGCGCCGGTCGTCATCACGACGCTCTGTATCCTGTCGTTGATCCTGTTCCAACCGGTGGTGACCCTCTACACGAAGATGGTCCTCGGGGCAGCGGCGGCCAGTCTTTGTCGGGTCGTCGCGACGCGGGATCCCTCTGATGACGCCCAGCTGCTCCAGAGCTACTCACAGGGCAAGATAGCAGGGCTCCCGCGAGGCTCGGCCTTCCAGGTCCCGGGATCGTTGCAGGTCGATGTGTCCGGCGATGCGCATGCGGAGCAGGTCCGCGTGCGTCTGTCGTTGACCCAGAAGACCCTGCCTCTGATCGGGCTTCTGGCGGGGGATCTGCAGGGTGGGACGGTCGAGGTCTCGGCAGAGGCGCACAGCGTGGGCGCACTCGCCGGGCTGAGCTCAGGCGCAGATCTTGAGTATCCGGTCCTGGGGCAGGTCCACTGATGCCGAAGATCGCCTGGTTCAAGAACGAGCGGGGTTCGACCAGCCTCGCGGTCGTGCTCGCCATCATGCTCGCGCTGGTGCTGGTCGCGGGAAGTCTGCAATGGTATTGGACGAACTCGTCGTCAGAAGACATCCAGATGATCGCGGACAACGGCGCTCTGGCGGCGGCTGACGAGCAGAGCAAGATCATGCAGACTATCCAGCTGCTCGACGCTCTTCTGCTGACGGCCAACCTCTTCGGACTCGTGCTGCATGCGGTGGTGGTCGTGGCCGGTGTGGTGGCCGTGGCGTCAGAGGGCACGGCATCGGAGTTCTTCGAGAAGGCGCTGGAGCTCGATAAGCGCTACTGTGAGAAGCGTAAGGAGTTCGCCCAGGACATCTACAAGATCGCGCAGGGGCTGAACACAGCCGCGCCCTATCTGGTGATGGCGCGCAGCAGCATGGCGATACAGCAGTCAGCGGGAAGCGTCAGCTCGTACACGGAGGGAAGTTACGCGGGTGTCGCTCTTCCCCTGCCGTGGTCGGGGCAGGTCGAACTGACGGGCTATTCCGAGGGCGAGGATCAGCTGCTCGATGAGGTCGGCAAGGCTCATGATGACAATCAGCAGGAGGCGACTGCGGCACAGAAGGCGCGCGAGGAGGCAGACGCTGCGAAGGAAGAGTGCTTCAGGCTCGATCTCTACAAAGCCCCCGGGACCTCTCTGCTTTCCTGGGATCCCGCCTATGCTTATGACGATTTCAAGGGAGCCGCCGATACGCTGATCTCTGCGCCGCGCCCCTCTCCGGTCGCGCTTGCGCCCATCGATGACAACGCTTCGACTCGCGCTGCGCTGCAGGCGGACTTCGAGCGCAGCTATGGCGAGATCCAGCAGGATCTGCAGCTCGAGGTCCCCCGGACGATCGGCAGCGCAACGCCCGACAGCGATAGCTATCCCGCAGAGGATCTGTCGATCGACAGGCTCCTGCGGTCCTGGCTCGATGAGGAGGTCTACGTCCTCTCAACGCCGGAGGGTCAACGGCGCGCCTATCACCGGCAGACCAGCTGCTTCGGGCTGGCCGGGGCCGATGCGACGCCTCAGAGCGTGAAGCTTGAGACCCTCCTGGGCGCCTCTGAGCATCCGCCCTGTACGATCTGTGCGCCCACGGACTGGCGGGCGATCTCGGCCTGGGAAGAGAAGTTGCAGCCCTTCACGGAGAACTGGAACGCAGAGGCAGCGGCGCTGAGCCGTTACCAGAAGGCACGCGCAGAACTTTCAGGTCATGAGACGACGATACGCGATACCACCGCTTCGGCGCTCGATAAGCTGACGTCGAAGGCAGGATCCTACCTGCTGGGGGGACGCCTGCGCTATCACGCCAGCGGTGCGCGCGGATTCATCTGCATCGTGGTCTGCCCCAAGCAACGTAGTCTGCCGGGCTTCACGCTGCCTCCGTTGACGAACTCCCAGGGAAGCCGGCTTGCTCCCCAGATGGCGCTTTCCGCAGCGAAGCTGATCCCGTCAGACGCGAAGAAGACCCTGCCTTCGTTGCTGGGGAACAGTGCGGCCGGCGCGCAGAGCGCTGGCGGGGGCCTGCCCGCGGCGACCGGCGCCCTTCTGGGGGCTGACGGCCCCGGCGGGGTCGCGGGCGCGGCGGTCACCTTCCTGCTCTCGCTCTGGGGCAGCTGCCTGGATGTCTATGCCCGTGGCGCCGACAGTCTGGGGGACCAGGTCTCCGGCCTGCCCTTCGGGCTCGATCAGGTCATGAGGCCTGCCTGGGACAAGCTGCTCGGGGCTGCACAGGCAGAGCCGCCTGATCTGCGCTATCCCCAGCCGGTGCTGGTCGACACCGCGAACGTCGGAAGCCCTGATGCCGATGGACTTGAGGGGAGCTTCGTCAGGACCCTGCGCGCAGCGAAACGTGACTATGCCTGGCTCGGCGAGAGTGGCCTGCTGGATCTGGCGAGGGGGCTCGCCGGGAGCTCGGACGACATCCCTGCGGCAGGAGATCTTGTCATGGCCCTGAGCGCGAAGGTGTTCGGGATCGATCTGGGTCTGCCGTTCTCAGGAGAGATCGAGCGAGGGATCGACGACATGACCCGGCAGCTTGATGAGATCGGAAGCCTGTGATGGCAGGGTTCCGTGATGAGCAGGGACAGATGGTCCCTGAGCTGGCGCTCGTGATCCCGGTGTTCGCGATCGCGCTTGTGATGGTCGTCAACGTGCTCTGCTTCGTGAGCGAGTGCGCTCGTTTCGACCGGGTATGCGATGAGGTGGCCCGCGTGATGTCCGATGGACGACGCGACCCTTCTGAAGCGAACGCCCTGCTTCAGGCAGCTTTGGGTTATCCCGAAGGCAGCCGGGGGCCGTTCAAAGCTCAGGTACAGGCGCAGCCCGAAGGAGTCCTCGGCCTGCATGAGCTCAGGCTCTCGTTCAGCCTGGAGTATCGTGTGTTCGCCTCTTCCTCCGGTACCGGAGGCCTGGGGACCTGGCGTCGTACGAAGACTTTGGTCGTGGTCTTCTGTCAGCCCCTGACGGAGCTCTGATGATGATGCAGCTGTGTCTCGCGACAAGTCCGTTCGCGCGGATGCGCGGGCTCCTTGGGGGCAGAAACGAAGCGTCCCTTCTGATCGCTCCCTGTCGTCGTATCCACACGATCGGGATGCGCTTCGCCATCGATGTGGCCTTCATCGCGCCCGACGGCGAGGTGTTGCGGGCGATCCGCGGCCTGAGGCCAGGATGCCTGTCGCGAAGCTGCCGGAAAGCAGCTGCCGTATTGGAACGGCGCGCCGATGACAGCCCGTGGCTCCTGCCGGGGCAGCGCCTTGAGCTTAAGTCCTCTGATCAGGAAAGGAGCGAGCGATGAAACGATGTCCGATCTGCGGAGCACATGCGGTCGAGGAGGCGAACACCTGCTTCGAATGCCTGTATCGCTTTGACACGCTCTCTACTGAGGACGTGAGCAAACTGGATCTGAGACCGCGCGCCAGACGCCCTGAGGAGGCAGTTCCTGCTCCCGCGACAAGGCGAAGCTTCTCCGTTGAGCTCCGCCGGGGAGCCGCCCGTCCGCACTGCATCGATGCGCCGCTGGGCTCGCTCTACATCGGGCGGGCGGTCTTCAACGATCTGGTCATCGATGAGGAGGAGGTCCTCCGTCGTCATGCGCACCTGTATCGGCTCAGGCAGGGTGTGTTCATGGAGTTACTCAGCGCCACAGCAAAGGCGACGATCAACGGGCAGGCGGCTACGCATCTCAGCCTGATCCGCGACGGGGACGTCGTCGGTCTGGGCTCCTGCGATCTGCTGGTCAAGCAGGAGTCGGGTCCTCCCAGCGAACAGGATTAGTCAGGGCGCCGAGGCCCTCGATCTCCACTTCTACCGTGTCACCATCAGCCATGGGGCCGACGCCTGCCGGCGTTCCGGTCGTCACGACGTCTCCCGGCAGCAGCGTGATACCTTCGGTGATGAACTCGAGCAGTTCGGGGACGCTCCACATCATGAGAGAGGTCCGGGAGGATTGTTGCACCACGCCGTTCAGCCGTGTGGTCAGCGCAAGATCGCCGGGATCGATCCCGGTGGTCAGGAAGGGGCCGATGGGCGCGAAGCCGTCGAAGGATTTGGCGCGCGTCCACTGACCGTCAGCCAGCTGGATATCGCGCGCGGTGACATCGTTAAGTATCGTGTAGCCAAAGATATAGTCATCCGCGTCTGCGGCCTTCACACGCTTCGCGGTCTTTCCCACGACGAAAGCAAGTTCACCCTCGTAGTCGAGCGCCTGGCTGCTGCGGGGGCGGATGATGGTCGCGCCGGGATCATTGACGCAGGTGCTGGGCTTGATGAAGAGGATCGGCGTTTCAGGGACGCTTCCGTCAAGGATCTCGAGCGCATGGTCGAAGTAGCTCTTGCCAACGCAGAGTATCTTACTCGGCTCACAGGGCGCGAGCAGAGTCGCTTCCGTGACGCCCAGGGCCAGGCCGGTCTCTTCAAGGCTCAGCCAGGGCGCACGCTCAAGCGCCCGGATCTGCTCGCCGTCGACGACGCCCCAGCTCGCGGCGCCATCTCGCTTGAATCGTACGTAGCGCGTCATCGGCGGTCGAAGAAGGGTGACTTACCGCTGACTGACAGCGGGATCCCCATGATAAGTTTGTGGTCTCCCAATAAACGCAACGAGACTGCTGCCTGGCCGATGCTGAACATGATGCGGTTGTCAACATGCAGCTCAGATGCCAGAGCGACCGCCGATCCCAGCGCGATCCCCAGGTCCATCGGCGTGAACACACAGGTCGCGCCCGCATCGGCGCAGGCGCTGCAGCCGTCGAAGCCACAAAGGCGGCAGGGATCACCCAGACCGCGCGTCTTATAGAGCGCGCCCACCAGCACCACCGCCGTTGCGGCGTCGATGTTGTCCGCGTCGCGCGCGAAGAAGGCAGGGCCGTCAGGCTGCGCGGACATGCGCCGCATCTCGGCGGCCAGCCGGTCCTTGTCTGCGCCGGTAAGGACCGCTGTGTCCAGATGGTCGACGCCACAGGCCTTGGGCGCGGTGCGCGCCGCCGCACACAACGCTGAAGCCGCGTTCAGGACGGCCTGCTCTTCTGCTTGCTGTGAATCGATCATCATGGTCGTACTCCTCAGGTTCCATTCAGTGCAACGTGTTTCAATGATACAACGCAGGGATATCTGCGTTCTCTGTCTCAGATCATGCGAGCACGCATATAAAGATATTAAGGTATAATATCTTTAGAATGAAAAGGAGTTACCATGCCCCAGATCAAATCCAGCACTGACTTACGCAACAGCTACAACGAGATATCTACGTTTTGTCATGAGACTCGGGAACCGGTCTTCATCACGAAGAACGGGCAGGGCGATCTTGCTGTTATGAGCGTTGAGCTGTTCGAACAGATGAACGGGCGGTTCGAGCTCTACCGACTGCTGGATGAGGGGAGGGCAGCTGTCAAAGAGGGCCGCAAGCGTCCTCTCTCTGAAGCGATGCAGGATATCAAGCGAGAGATCGCTGATGGCAAACTATAGAGTAGAGCTGGCCGAACCAGCTGAGGATGACCTCCGTGATATCGCTCGTTATATCTCAGCGCAGTTGTCTGCGCCGATCACCGCGCTGAGGATGATGGAGATCATTGAGAAAGCCCTGAGAGGTCTGTCCGAGATGCCGAAACGCTGTCCGCTCGTGCGCGACGACCGACTTGCCGGGCTGGGTTATCGTGCTCTGCTTGTCGAACACTATGTTGCGTTCTATTCCATCAACGAGAGTGAAAAAGTGGTCAATGTCGAGCGGGTTCTTTACGCGCGACGTAACTGGGCGAATCTCCTGTAGGAAACATTTAGGGGTAAGGATGAGCATTATGAGGGCGTTGTAAAGATTCCGATACTGTCGGTCAGGTTAAGAACAAAAGTGCTCAGAGCTCACCTAAGGTTTATCCCGGGGTGTTTTCGGTAGAACAGACTCACGAAGCTCGATACGACGTGCAGTGAACTGCGGCATCGGTGGTTGCAGGCGCTTTTCCAGCAGCTTGCTCAACACGATCGCGACGTCAT